>NZ_VANU01000001.1:300000-600000 GCF_005771535.1 Arcobacter arenosus | reverse complement strand
ATACCTAAAAGGTTTTGTTAGACTTGCAAATAATCAAATGTTAGTTGTTATGGATATAGAATCTGTTGTTCATAAAGATGAACTAAAGAATTAAAGTAATAAAATACATTATGCAAGAAAAAATTGAAAAATTAAAAAAATTAAAGCTTCTATTTGTTGAAGATGAAGAGGATTTAATTGAGATCATTACTGATACATTAAATAAACTTCAAGCTAGTTTTTTAACTGCAAAAAATGGAGAAGAAGCTTTAGATGTCATTAAACAAAATCCTGACATCGATGTTGTAGTAACAGATTTAAATATGCCAATAATGAGTGGTTTAGAGTTAATCGAAAAGTTAAAAGAAGATAATTTTAACAAGCCTATTATCATAATGTCTGCCCATACAGAAGTTGATTACATAAACAAGGCAAAAGAGTTTGGCGTTGACAATTATTTATTAAAACCTTTTGATTTTATCAAATTTATTGATTTAGTTACAACAATGGATAATAAATAAATATGGCATCAGTGGATAAAAAGCTTTTAAAAAGATTAACGGTTCTTTATGTAGAAGATGATGATAATGTAAGGAATGAGTTAACAAAACTTTTATCAAGCTTTTTTAATAAAATTTATACTGCCTGTGATGGAAAAGAGGGTTTATCTTTATATAGTGAAAAAAAAGATGAAATCGATATTATCATAGCAGATATAAATATGCCTAAACTAACAGGTATTGAGATGCTTGAAGAGATTAGGACTATGAATAAATCTATTCCTGTAATCTTCACAACAGCATATTCTGACACTAAATTTTTAGTTGACTCCATAAAATTAAAAGTTTTTGAATATATCATAAAACCAATAGATATTAGACTTTTAATGACAGTATTAGGTGAACTTGCAACTATACTTTATCATGAGTTTTTATTAAAACAACAAAATAAAGAACTAAAAAAATACAAAGATATAATTTATAATAATAATATTGTAATTAGAACAAATAAAAATCTAAAAATTTCATTTGTTAATGACTTATTTATTGAAATAACGGGTTTTGACAAAAAAGAATTAATTGGAAAAGATTTACTTTTTCTAAAGCACAAAGATTTGGATGAAGAGGTTTATAAAAAAATTTACAATTGTGTTTATAATAATAAACAATGGAATGGTATTTTAAAAAATATCACAAAAGATGGGAATTATTATATTGCAAACAGTTCAGTTATTACAACTTTGGATGATACTGGTGTTATGACTGGGTGTTTAATGATTCAAAAAGATGAAACAAAAGAAGCTCTAAAACGTAGAGAAGTTCAAACATCATTAATAAGAGATAAAAGTGAAATCTTTAAAAAAAGTAAAGAGACGACTGCTTCCCTTGAACAAAAAATTAATATTTTAGAAGAAGAGATTAAGATATTAGAAACAAAAATAGAAAATGAAGAAATTGAAAAAAATAAATATATTAGTACTTCTGAAATCTATTCAAAAGAAAATAGAAAACTAAGAACAGAAGTAGCCCTTTATAAAAAAGATTTAGAAGAGAGTAAAAACTTTTATAAAGATAAGCAAAAATATGTAAAAGAAATAAGTGATTTAAAAGTTGAAGTGAAAAGATTATCAACTAAACTTGAAACAATAGAAGAGGATCACCAAAAATATCTTAAACAATTAAGACTTAATTATGAAGTTAAAATTGACGATTTAGAAAAAGAACTTAGAAGAACTACAGATAAATATGATGATTTAGAAAATGCTGAAGCGATATCTCAAAAATTGACTTACTGGAAAGAAAAAGCAAAAAGTGAAGCAAAGAGGGCTGAAAAACTTGAAAGGGATATTTTAACTCACGGAGATAAAACGATTCTTTCAAAACTATTTGGAAAGTAAAACTTTCCAAATAACTTATTTTATAGTTATAGAAATAATTTTTTGGTCATTTAAAGGTCTATTACCTTGGTATTGACTTGTAGTTGGAACATTTTCAATTTTTTTAACTATGTTCATACCATTTTTTACATATCCAAAAATTGTATGTCTACCATTTAACCAATATGTTGGCACAGTTGTTATAAAAAACTGACTTCCATTTGTATTTGGTCCTGCATTAGCCATTGCTAATATACCAGCTTTATCAAATACTGCATTAGGTGCAAACTCGTCTTTAAAAGCTTCTCCCCAAATTGATTCTCCACCTCTACCTGTTCCTGTTGGATCTCCACCTTGGATCATAAAGTTTTTAATAACTCTATGGAAAATTAGTCCATTATAGTAACCATTTTTAGCATGAGTTACAAAGTTTTCTACTGCTTTTGGTGCAATATCTGGCCTTAATTCAATTTCAATTTCACCTTGATTCGTTTTTAACAGAGCAATAGGATTAGCTGCTTCTAAAAGTAACACAAAGCTGAAAAAAAGAAATAAAATCTTTTTCATTTTTAACCTTTCTATATGATTTATTCAGAAGAATTAGTATATTATGTAAGGTGTTAAAGGTTTATTAAAAATCTATTTTTAGATACCTTTAAAAAATATTTGATAAAATCGCAACATAATTTACAAAAGCAAACTAAATTAAAGGACTTTTTATGGAAATGCCAGCAATTCCACAACCAACATTCTACATTTTTAAATGTGAACAAAGTGCTCCTCCCGGTATGCCAAAACCTTCATGTGTAACTGATGAATCTAGAGATTTATTTAATCATTTAGCACAAACAATGATGCAAAAAGGTTTAATGGGACCAGTTCAACCAATTAGAACATCATGTTTAGGAAGATGTCAAATGGGGCCAGTTATGTTAGTTGAACCTGGACATCATATGTATTGTAAATTATCTAAGGAAAAAATAGATAAAATTGTGGAAGAACACATAATTGGGGGTAACCCTGTACAGGAGTATTTGATACCTGAACAATTCTGGGGAGAGCCTATTAATTTAGTGCAATAGAGGACGTTATTAATGACATTTGATATGCTTTATAGCAAAATTCATAGAGCAACTGTTACAGATGCAAATCTAAACTATGTTGGTTCAATTACTATTGATGAAGACTTAATGAAAGCTTCAAAATTAAGAGTTGGACAAAAAGTTGAAATTGTAAATGTAAACAATGGGGAAAGATTTGCTACTTACGTTATAAAAGGGAAAGCAGGTAGTAAAGATATGTGCCTAAATGGTGCTGCTGCAAGAAAAGTAGAAATTGGTGATAAGATTATTGTTATCTCATATGCTTCATATTCTGAAGAGGAGTTGGAAAACTATTTACCAACTGTTGTAATTGTTGATGAACAAAACAATATAGAAACAATTACAAACGAATTAGTAGGAAGTGACCATGTTTGATGGAATAGACTTAAGTAAAATAGACCTAAATCAAGTTATGGGACAAGTTCAAGAGATGGCTGAAAAAGCTAAAGAGGAAAATGCCCAAAAACTTTTCACAGCAAAAGCTGGTGGAGGAATGGTTGAAATCTCTATAAATGGAAACTCTGAGGTTGTTGATTTAAAAATTGATGACTCACTTTTAGAAGATAAAGACTCTTTACAAATATTACTTATCTCTTGTATGAATGATGTGATTAAGCAGTCTGATGAGAACAAGAAAATGATGGCCATGAACATGATGGGTGGTTTTGGTTCTTTTGGACAAAAATAAGAAATGGAAAAACTTTTAAAAAATTTTGAAGATTATCTTCTTGATAATCTTCCTACTTCAAAAACCTTTCATCCTTATTTTGAAGATGCTTTAGCTGATATGTTAAAAGCTGGTGGTAAAAGATTTAGGCCAATGCTTTTACTTTCTGTTTTAAAATCTAAAAAATCTTTACTTATTCCTAATGCTATGCCTGTAGCTCTTGGAATAGAGATGTTACATACTTATTCTTTAGTTCATGATGATTTACCTGCAATGGATGATGCTGATTTAAGAAGAGGTTTTGAAACTTTACATAAAAAATATGATGAAGTTACGGCAATTTTAGTTGGTGATGCACTTAATTCAGAAGCATTTAATTTAGTTGCATCTGCACCTTTACATAATGATATTAAAATTGAGTTAGTTAAATGTTTAGCAACTAATGGTGGTATTGATGGGATGATTATTGGTCAAGCAATTGACTGTTATTTTGAAAATCAAAAGTTAGAATTAGAGCAATTAGAGTTTTTGCATATTCATAAAACTGCAAAACTTATTGCTGCAAGTTTAAAAATGGGTGCAATAATTGCTGAATATGATTTATCAACACAAGAAAAACTTTTTAATTTTGGAATAGATATAGGTTTATTATTTCAAATACAAGATGATATTATTGATGAAACACAGTCTTCTGAAGAAGCTGGAAAAACAACTCAAAATGATGAATCTAAAAATTCATTTGTGAATTTATTAGGTCTTGATGGTGCAATTAATGCAGCTGATGAATTAGCAAATAAGTGTGAAGAACAATTAAATAGTTTAGATGAAAATTTAAAAGATTCATTATCTGAATTACTTTTAAAATATATTACAAGACATAAAAAGCAATAAAAAATAAAACTTTAGTCAAATTAACTCATACTACTTGACATTTAATCAAATTTTTTTTATAATTTGGCACTCTAAAAAAATGAGTGCTAAAATTTAAAAATTATAATAATAAAAATTTATAGGAGAATAGAAATGGCTTTTAAACCACTAGGAAAAAGAGTTCTAGTTCAAAGAACTGAAGTAGAAGAGAAAACTGCAAGCGGGATTATTTTAGTAGATTCTGCAAAAGAAAAACCAAATACAGCAGTAGTTAAAGCAGTTGGTTCGGAAGTTACTGAATTAAAAGAGGGTGATACTATTATTTTTGAACAGTTTAGAGGAACTGAATTATCTTTACAAGGTGAAGATTATTTAGTATTAGATATTGAAAATATTATAGGAGTTATGTAATGGCAAAAGAGATTAAATTTAGTGATAATGCAAGAAATAAATTATATGCTGGTGTTGAAAAATTAGCAGATGCTGTAAAAGTTACAATGGGACCAAGAGGAAGAAATGTATTATTACAAAAATCTTTTGGAGCTCCATCAATTACAAAAGATGGTGTGTCTGTTGCAAGAGAAATCGAATTAGCTGATACATTAGAAAATATGGGAGCTCAACTTGTAAAAGAAGTTGCTTCAAAAACTGCAGATGAAGCTGGAGATGGAACTACGACTGCAACTGTTCTTGCTCATTCTATTTATAAAGAGGGATTAAGAAACGTTACAGCTGGAGCAAATCCTATTATTTTAAAAAGAGGTATGGATAAAGCTTGTGAAGCTATTTTATCAAACTTAAAAGCATCTTCTAAAGTAGTTGCAAACAAAACTGAAATTGAGCAAGTTGCTACTATTTCTGCAAACTCAGACCATGCTATTGGTTCAATGATTGCTGAAGCTATGGATAAAGTTGGAAAAGACGGTGTTATCACTGTTGAAGAAGCAAAAGGTATTTCTGATGAGCTAGAAGTAGTTGAAGGTATGCAATTTGATAGAGGATATTTATCACCATATTTTGTTACAAATTCTGAAAAAATGATTGCAGAATTAGAAAATCCATATGTATTATTATATGATAAAAAAATCTCTAATTTAAAAGAGATGTTACCAATCTTAGAAGCTGTTAACCAATCACATAGACCACTATTAATCGTTGCTGAAGATGTTGATGGTGAAGCATTAGCAACTTTAGTTGTAAATAGATTAAGAGGTTCATTAAATATTGCTGCTGTTAAAGCTCCAGGTTTTGGTGATAGAAGAAAAGCAATGTTACAAGATATCGCAGTATTAACTGGTGGTACAGTAGTTTCTGAAGAGATGGGAATGAAACTTGAAACTTGTGGAATTGATGTTTTAGGTACAGCATCTAAAATTGTTATTGATAAAGATAACACAACTATCGTTGATGGATCTGGTTCAAATGAACAAGTAACTGCAAGAGTTAACCAAATTAGAGCAGAGATTGAAAATACAACTTCTGATTATGATAGAGAAAAATTACAAGAGAGACTTGCAAAACTTTCTGGTGGAGTAGCTGTTATTAAAGTTGGTGCTGCTACTGAAACTGAAATGAAAGAGAAAAAAGATAGAGTAGATGATGCACTTTCTGCAACAAGAGCTGCTGTAGAAGAGGGTATTGTTATTGGTGGTGGAGCTGCATTAATTAGAGCTGCTGCTAAAGTATCTTTAGAGTTAGAGGGTGATGAGCAAATTGGTGCAGATATTGTATTAAGAGCTATTAAAGCACCTATGAAACAAATTGCAATTAATGCTGGATTTGATGCTGGTGTTGTTGTAAATGAAGTTGAAAAATCAGAAAATGATAATTTTGGTTTCAATGCTGCAACAGGTGAATATGTTGATATGTTTGAAGCAGGAATTGTAGACCCAGCTAAAGTTGAAAGAGTAGCAATGCAAAATGCAGTTTCTGTAGCTTCATTATTATTAACAACAGAAGCAACTGTTACAGATGTAAAAGAAGATAAACCAGCTGGTCCAGCAATGCCAGATATGGGTGGAATGGGAATGCCTGGAATGGGAATGTAGTCTAAGATTTAGACTAAATGACTATAAATATAGTAGAGAAGTTAATTTTTCAACTTCTCTACTAATCTTTTACAATATTTAAAAACATACTTCAATATAAAATTACAAAATGTAATATTTCCTTTAACTTTTAATTTTTTCAGTTAATATACGTCTATGAATTTAACAACACAACAAAATGAAATAATAGAATCAATTCCTAAATACAAAAATATCAAAATCAATGCCTTTGCCGGAACTGGTAAAACAACAACTTTAAAGCTTATTGCAAATAAATATAAAGAAAAAAAGATTTTATATTTAGCCTTTAATTCAAGTATTAAAAATGAAGCTTCAAAGATTTTTCCATCAAATAGTTTTATTAAAACTACCCATGGATTAGCCTATTCAGCTGTAAGTAAATATACAGATATAGATTTGTCATCATTGGTAAACTATAGAGCAATTGATATATCAAAAGAGTTTAAAATAAACTACAATCAAGCAATTAGTGCTTTAAAAATTTTTGAGAATTTTTGTAATAATAAACATGATACCATTGAAAAAGATGATACAGAACATAAAAGTGCAAAAAAAATGTTTGATAACATGTTGTTAGGGATTATGAAACCAACACATAGTTTTTATTTGAAATACTATTATCTATTGTTGAAAAATGAGCAAATACCACAATTTCAATATGATATATTAATGTTAGACGAAGCCCAAGATACAAATGAAGTAACATTAGGAATTTTTGAAAAACTGTTTGCAAAAACAAAAATTTTTGTTGGTGATAAACATCAGCAGATTTACTCATTTAGAGGCAGTAAAAATGCCCTTGAAAAAATAGATTGTGATATAGAATTTTATTTATCAACAAGTTTTAGGTTTAATGAATCAATTTGTGAATATGCAAATACTCTTTTAGAAAATTTTAAAAATGAAGAGGTAAAAATAGATTCAATTGGTGATAATAATGATTCAAATATAAAAACAAATGGATATATTTCACGAACCAATGGTTCATTGATTTCAATAATTGCAAAAAGAATTGAATCAAGAAAACCTTTTGTAACTGTTAGAAACCCAGATGAAATATTTAATCTTACAATAGAAGTTTATTACTTTTTAAACAATGACTATGATTCTATAAAAAGAAATAGATTTTTAAAAGATTTTATATGTGAAGATGATTTAAGTGATTATGCAAAAGAGGTTGAAGATTTTGAATTAAAAGCAGCCATAAAAGTTGCAAAGGAATATAAAGAAAATATTTTTCATTTTAAAGATATAGCAACAAAATTTTATAAAGCCTGGCAAAATAGACAAACCAATGGTTTCGAAAATAGAGTTGAGGAGATTTTATTTTTAACAACAGCCCATACTAGTAAAGGTTTAGAGTGGGATAAAGTGATTGTTGCAGATGATTTTAACGATTTTGCTGATTTAATTTTAGATATGGGATTTACTACTTTAAAGGATTTTAAAAAAGAGCAAAAGAAAAATTCAAAGTTAGAACTTCTTGATGAGTTTAATCTTTTTTATGTAGCAATTACAAGGGCTAGGAAAGTTTTAGTAAAAGATAGCGAAAACTTCCACTATCTTATGTCAAAAAATATTGAAAAATTAATTGATAGTAGAATTAGTGAATTAGATGAAAATATTGAATCTAATATAAAAGATAAAAAAATAAATTTTAGAAAAATGGATCAAGAAGAAAAAAATAAACTTAGAGAAGAGAAAAATATAAAAGAGGGTAAAGCAAAAAAAAGTGGTTTTAAATGGAGTTTAGAAGAGAAGATAAAAGTTAAAAGCTTATATAAAAAAGATGAAGCTATAAATAGTATTGCAAACAAATTAGATAGAAGTACAAGCTCTATTTTAGGTGAATTATTAAAAAGTGAAGTGATTACTAAAGCTGAACAAATAAACTTATCAAAAATTATAAAAGATGGAAAAGTAGCAAAAAAAAGTGCTTTGGCATTTCTTTAAGGCATTAAAAAAGGGAAGCTGATTTCAAACCATCTTCCCTTTTTTTATAAATATTGTAAATAAACTTTCATTTACAAATTTACTTTGTAGTAAATTATTGTTTATCTAAATGTTAACAATAAAAAGTAGTGAATCGTTTGTCATTGACACCTCCACTAAATGTTCTTAAAAGTATTATACTCCTTTTTAAAATTAAATTTCAATTAAATTTATCTATTTACTAAACAAATTTAAATATAATTTCGAAAAAATTAGGTTTAAATGATGATTGATAGATTAAAAGAGATAGTTAAAGAAGCTGGTGAGATACTAAAAGAAGGGTATTTCTCAACAAAAGAGATAAATTTTAAAGCAAAAAAAGATTTAGTAACAAAATATGATGTTGGTATTGAAAACTTTTTAAAAGAAAAGTTTTCAAAGGAGTTTAATCAATTCAATCTTATAGCAGAAGAGTCAGATAATAGTGATATTAAATTTAATGACTCAATAATTATTGATCCAATTGATGGTACAACAAATTTTGTAAATGGTGTACCCCATACTGCTATTTCTGTTGGAGTATACAAAGATAAAAAACCTTTTTATGGAATTGTTTATAATCCTATATTAAATGAATTATATGAAGCTCAAGTAAAAAAGGGTGCTTTTTTAAATGGAAAGAAAATTGAAGTTTCAAAGGAAAATGATTTTCAAAAGGCATTAATTGCAACAGGATTTCCTTATACAAGTGGAACAAATCAAGATGATTTAGATTCTGTTTTAAAAATGATGAAAAATGTTTTACCAAATTGCCAAGATATTAGAAGGTTAGGTTCTGCATCCCTTGATTTGTGTTATGTTGCAAAGGGTGTTTTTGATTCTTATTATGAAATGAACTTAAAACCTTGGGATGTTAGTGCAGGAGTTATAATTTTAAGTGAAGCAGGTGGAGCTTTTACTAATGAAAAAGGTGAAGAATATTCACTTTTTGAAGATAAATATATTGTAGCAACAAATGGTTGTTTGCAAGATGAGCTTGTGAAGATTCTAGAAGTAAAGTAATTTTCTAAGATATTTTTAGTTAGAATATCCAATCAAAAAAGAAGAATAAGGGTTGATAAATGTGTGGAATAGTTGGTTATATAGGTAAAAATGATACTACAAAATTTTTACTAGATGGTTTAAAAGAGTTAGAATATAGAGGTTATGACTCTGCTGGTATTGCTCTTTTAAATTGTGATAAAATTGATGTATTTAAAGCAATTGGAAAATTAGATAATTTAAAAAATAAAATTGATAGTGCTAAACTTTCACCTTCGTATGATATTGGTATTGGTCATACAAGATGGGCAACACATGGAAAACCAACAGAATTAAATGCTCACCCACACCTTGGCGAATACTCTTATGTTGTTCATAATGGTATTATTGAAAACTATAAAGAATTAAAAGATGAATTAATTGCTAAAGGGCATAATTTTGTATCTCAAACAGATACAGAAGTAATTGTTCACCTTTTTGAAAGCTATAATAATGAATTTGAAAATTGTGAAGAGGCTTTTAAAACTACAATCTCTAGATTAGAAGGGGCCTTTTCTATCCTTTTAATCTCTAAAGCAGCTCCTGAAAAAATATTTTTCTTTAAACATGGAAGTCCTTTAATTATAGCAAAGGGTAATGAAGATGGTGAGGTTTTATTTGCCTCTTCTGATGCTCCTTTAATTGGACTTGCTAATGATGTTGTTTATTTAGAAGATGGAGTTGGTGGGATCGCTTCTTCAAATGAAATTGTATTTTTAAATGATAATTATTCATGGTCAACTTTACCAACATCAAAACAGTTTGCTCAAAAAGATGGCTTTAGATTTTTTATGGAAAAAGAGATTTACGAGCAAAGTGATGTTGTAAGTGATTGTATGTTAGGGCGTTTAAAGGATGAAGAGATTCTATTTGATGAGATTGATAAATCTTTAATTGATGGAATCAATGAGATTAAAATTTGTGCTTGTGGGACATCATACCACGCAGGGTTAACATCTTCATATCTTTTTGAAAGACTTGCTAAAGTTAAGTGTAATGTAGAGATTGCAAGTGAATTTAGATATAAAGAACCTTTATTAACTAAAGATACTTTATTTATAGTTATCTCACAAAGTGGTGAAACTGCTGATACTTTAGAAGCTTTAAAAATGGCAAAAAATGCAGGCTTAAAATCACTTGTTATTTGTAATGTTGATAACTCTTCTATGACAAGAACAGCCAACAACACAATTTTAACAAGGGCAGGTATTGAAAAAGGTGTTGCATCAACAAAAGCATTTTCAACCCAAACTGTAGTATTATGGATGCTTGCTTTATATTTTGCAAAAGCAAAGAATGTTATTTCAAAAGAGAAATTACAAAGTGAGATACATGCACTAAGAGAGGTTCCAAAATCTTTAAAAGTTTTAGATAAGGTACATGAAAAAGCTAGAAGACTTTCAAAAAGATATCTTCATGGACATGGATTTTTCTTTATTGGAAGGGATGTATTTTTTCCATTAGCATTAGAAGGTGCTTTAAAATTAAAAGAGATTTCTTATTTACATGCGGAAGGGTATCCTGCTGGAGAAATGAAGCATGGACCAATTGCTCTTGCTGACCCAGAGTTATTTACAATTGCATTGATGCCAGAAAATTTATTATATGATAAAATTAAATCAAACGTAGAAGAGTTAAGTGCCAGAGACAGTACTATTTGTGCTATCTCTCCACTTGATTTTGAGCTTGCAGATGATTTTATAAAAACATGTAAAACAGACCATTATATGCTTGAGTTTTTTGAGATGCTAGTGGTTCTACAACTTCTTTCTATGGAGATATCAATTAGACTTGGAAATGATGTTGATATGCCAAGAAACTTAGCTAAAAGTGTTACTGTTGAGTAGTAACACTTTAGTTTTTACTTTTCAAATTTCTAAAAGAATAATTTAGATAAAATATGCGCTACTTTTTTGCAATTTTGCAGGAGAGTATTCAAACTTTTATTTTTTATTTATTTTTTAACTTATTTTTTAGTTGGAAAACGAAGATGGAAAACAAAGGAATGGAAAACAATAAGGTCAAGAAAAAGACCTTTGGAAAACAAAAGGATGGAAAACAAAAATGGAAAACAAGACTCAATACTTATTTACTAGTGAAGTAGTAAGCCCAGGACACCCTGATAAATGTGCAGATATCATTGCAGATTCAATTGTGGATAAACTAATTATTGAAGATAGTGAAAGTAGAGTAGCTTCTGAAGTATTTGTAGCAGGTAAGCATGTTGTAATTGGTGGTGAAGTAAAATCAAAAACTCAATTAACTCAAGAAGATTATGAAAAGATTGTAAAAGATGCACTTGCAAAGATTGGATATGATGGAAAGTCTGCTTTTACAAAAGAGCAATGCTTACATCCAGATGATGTACAAGTTCAAGTATTATTAAATCAACAATCTCCAGATATATCTCAAGGGGTTGATCAATCTACAGGTGAAATTGGAGCAGGTGACCAAGGTATTATGTTTGGATTTGCTTCGTCTGAAACAGCTGATTTAATGCCAGCGGCTATTACATATGCAAGAATGCTTGCAGATAAAGTTTATAATTATGCTTTAAAACACAATCATAAACTTGGTGTTGATATTAAAACACAAGTAACAGTTGATTATGGAACAAAAGAGAATTTTGAAAACTGTAAACCTCAAAAAATTCACACAATTGTTGTAAGTGCACCTTCTGTTGAAGGTATGCCAATTGAAGAGGTAAGAGAGCTTATTCAAGGTCTTATTGATGATACAGGTTTACCAACTGATATGTATAAAAAAGATGAAACTATTATACATATTAACCCAACAGGTAGATATGTAAATCACTCATCTTTACACGATAGTGGATTAACAGGTAGAAAACTAATTGTTGATTCATTTGGGGGATATTCTCCTATTGGTGGTGGAGCACAATCTTCAAAAGATTATACAAAAGTTGATAGAAGTGGTCTTTATGCAGCAAGATGGATTGCAAAAAATATTGTTGCAGCAGGATTAGCAAAAAAAGCGATTGTTCAAATTTCATATGCAATTGGTGTTGCAAAGCCTACTTCTGTTGCTGTTGATACAATGGGTACATATACAAAGCTAGATGATGATAAACTATCAGAATTTATTATGAACGAGTACTCTTTAACTCCAAAATGGATTACGGAAAAGTTTGGTTTAGATAAACCTTCTGAAGAAACATTCCTTTATGCAGATGTTGCTTCTAGAGGACAAGTTGGTCAAAGTGATTACCCTTGGGAAAAACTTGACGAAGTTGAAAAACTAAAAAACCTATAAGATATAAAACAAAAGGTTCCTTTTTTAGGGAATTAATTTTAAGGAAATAATAATGGATTTAAAAAACCTGTTTAGTAAAATTTCATTTGACAAAAGTGATAAAGAACAACCAACACAAAAAGATGCACCTACACATTGGGTAAAATGTCCTGAATGTGCTTCTTTAATGTTTTTTAAAGAGGTTGAAAATCAAAATAATATATGTCCAAAATGTAATTTTCATATGAGAATTGGTGCTAAAAGAAGAATTGAAATTTTAGCTGATATTGATTCATTTGTAGAATATGATTCTGAATTAAAACCAGTTGACCCTTTAAAGTTTGTAGATAAAAAATCTTACAAAAAAAGAGTTGATGAAGCTGTGAAAAAAACAGGTAGAACATCAGCTGTTGTAAGTGGTGAATGTACTATAAATGGTGTACCAGTTCAAATCGTAGTATTTGATTTTGCTTTTATGGGTGGAAGTTTAGGTTCAGTTGAAGGTGAAAAAATTGTAAGAGCTGTTGATAGAGCAATGGAAAAACATCAAGGACTTATTATTGTATCTGCTTCAGGTGGAGCTAGAATGCAAGAATCAACTTTCTCATTAATGCAAATGGCAAAAACATCAGCAGCATTGAAAAAAATGGATAAAGCTAAATTACCATTTATTTCTGTTTTAACAGATCCAACTATGGGTGGTGTATCTGCATCATTTGCCTTTTTAGGTGATATTATTATGGCAGAGCCAGGTGCACTTGTAGGTTTTGCAGGTCAAAGAGTTATTAAACAAACAATTGGTGCTGATTTACCAGAAGGTTTTCAAAGAGCTGAATTCCTACTTGAAAAAGGTTCAATTGATATGGTTGTTAATAGAAGTGAAATGAAAAAAACATTATCAGATCTTTTAACAATGTTTAGAAAAACACCTATTCAAGCAAGTTAATTTAATTTGAAGTCTTAGTTTACAGGTTCTAAGACTTCATTTTCTAATTTATGAATAAAATAAATATATATGCAATTGTAAAACCTTCAAAAGATGAGTTTGATAAAATCTCTAATGATTTTATAAAAATGTGCTCAAAATATGCAAAGGTTGAAGTACATTGTATTTTTAATAAAAATATAGCAAAAGCTCAAACAATATCTGAAATTGAAGCTCAAAAGTCATATACCCAAGCCTTTGAACCATATATGAAAGGTTATTGTATTGCCCTCGATGTTTTAGGAAAAAAGTTAGACAGTTTTGAGTTTTCAGAAATTATTAGTAATAATAATGAAGTTAATTTTTTTATAGGTGGCGCATTTGGTTTTGAAAGAGACTTTTTAAAAAAATGCAATAAATCTATAAGTCTAAGTTCTTTAACAATGGCTCATAAAATCGTTACTCTAGTACTACTTGAACAAGTTTTTAGAGGATTAGCTATAAAAAATAATCATCCATATCATAAGTAATTTATGTTAATTTCAGTATAATTGCGAAATTTTTTTATAGGGAAAAATATGGCTAACACAAAACAGATTGATGAGTTAAAGATAATCTTACTAGAGAGAAAAGAAAAAATCACTAAGAATATTCAAGGAAGCAGGGACAGCATTGATTCTTTAAAAGATTCTGAATGTAAAGATGAGTATGATTATGCTGAGGTTTCTAGTGATAGTTTTAAAGAAGGCATCATTGCTAATCAACAAATAAAAGAGCTTGAAGAGATTGAAGCAGCTTTAAAAAGAATTGATAAAGGTACTTATGGTATTTGTGAAATGTGTGACGAATCTATTGCAATTGGTAGGTTAAGAGCTAAACCTTTCGCTAAATATTGCACACCATGTAGAGAGATTCACGAAAAAGAACAATAAAAAAGGATTAAGCGTGGGACTTAAAAAATATATAGGATTTTCGTTATTATTAATTATAGCCGTTGGGCTTTATGTGTACAGTATTGAAAATGGAGATTATAGATTATCATTCTTAGATTTTTCACTTTTATTACCAACTGTAATTTGGATTCTAGTTCCACTAGTAGTACTATTTATTTTTTCTGTCTTACACCTTTTATTTTATGGTTCAATAAACTATTGTAAAAATAGATCTTATATAAAAGATGAAGAAGCAATAATTGATGTTTTAAAATCAATGTTACTTCAAAAAAATGAGAAAAAAAGACTTAAAACTCCAGGTTTTAAAAATCTTAGTTCAATTTTAAAGCAATTTAAACTTGAAGTTGGTGATTCAACATTTACTTCTACTAATGAAGGTTTAAATTTAGTTGTTTCTCAAATTAAAGATATTAAAGCTGGAAAATATGTAAATGAAAAAACTCTTAAATTAGATCCAAATAGTGAACTAGCTAAACAAAATCTAATTAATAAGATGAATGAGCAACCTGATTTTTCACTAGACATTCTAAAAAAATCAACAAACTATTCTACTGATATTGTTAATGTTGCTTTTGACAATGTAGTTGAAAATAAAACAATGACAACAATCAAAAAAGTTTATAATAATATTAAATTAGATAGAGAAAAAGCTTATAAACTATTTTTAAAAGATATTGAAAATATCGAATTTGGTTTAACAAAAGAAGAGATTTTAAAAATTACAAAATCATTAAATTACACTCAAGAAGAGTATGTGAATTTAGCAAGACTTTACAAAGAGGTTTTATCACCAGATAAATTACTAGAACTTTTTGAAACATTATCAAATGAAAATGATGAAGCAACAACTGCATATTTTTATGTTTTATGTGAACTTGAGATGATTGAAAAATTAAGAGATCTTTTAAGTGGATATGAAGATAATGAAATGGTGCCATTTAGAGCTATTTTAGATCTAAAAGAGGCTGGAAAACACTACTCACTTGATGATATTATAATTTAATATATGACTAATAAAATAGATTTTAGCCAGCCCCTTATGGTGCTGGCACCCCTTGCTGGATACACTGACTTACCCTTTCGTGCTGTTGTTAAAAAGTTTGGTGCTGACATTACAATATCAGAGATGATTTCATCAAATGCCCTTGTTTATAAATCTGAAAAAACAAGAAAAATGATTGAAAAAGCACCTTCTGAAGATCCATATATTGTTCAAATAGCAGGAAATAAACCTGAGTTAGTTAGGGATGCAGTACAAATACTAAATGATATTGATGGTATTGATGGTATTGATTTAAATTGTGGTTGTCCTGCTCCAAAAGTTTTTAATCATGGTAGTGGTTCAAATTTACTAGGTGATTTAAAAAAACTTGAAGAGATTTTAACAACTGTAAAAAAATACAATAAAAAACAATACACTACAGCAAAAGTTAGAATTGGTGTAAATGAAAAAATACCAGTTGAAATAGCAAAAGTTGTTGAAGCTTGTGGTGTTGATTATATTGCAGTTCATGGAAGAACTAGAGCAGGTAAATATAAAGCACCTGTTGATTATGATGCAATTAAAGCTATGAAAGAAGCAGTTTCAATTCCTGTTATTGCAAATGGAGATATTACTGACTATGAAAAAGCAAAAGATGTTTTAGCCCATACTAATGCAGATGGTCTTATGATTGGTAGAGCTGCAATTGGAAAGCCATGGATTTTTTATCAATTGAAACATGGTATTGAAAATATTACTGAACAGAAAAAAAGAGAAATTATACTTGAACATTTTGATGAAGTTTTAAAGTTTCATGGAGAACATGGTGCTATAATGTTCAGAAAACTTCTTCACTCTTACTCTAAAGGCTATAAAGGTGCCGCTGAATTTAGAGATATTATTAATCGTGTAAATGATAAACAAATTATGCGTGATATGATAGAAAACTTTTTTTAAAAACTTTTTAGATAGAATATTGAACTTTTAAAAAAGGAAATATTTGTCTGAATATTATTATGAATTAATTATTAAACCCTCAGGAAACTTTGAAATATTTGTTGATCTTATATCTTCTTTAACTGGTGATGCAATTGAAGAGTTAGATAATACTATTATTGCAAGAAGTGAAGAAGACTTAAGTGATGTAGAATTTGGAATAAAAGAGTTTTCAAAAGCTGCAAATATAGAGTGTGAAACTATATTAACAAAAAAAGAGAATATTGATTGGATAAAAAAATATCAAGAATCAGTAAAATCGATTGAGATTGATAGATTTTATATAAGACCATCATGGGAAAAGCCTAAAGATGATAAAATAAATATTATTATTGACCCTGCTTTATCTTTTGGTTCTGGTCATCATGAAACAACACACAGTTGTATAGAAGCAATCAATAAATATGTTGATGAGAAAAAAAACGTTTTAGATGTAGGTACAGGAAGTGGTATTTTAGCACTTGCTGCTAAGAAGCTAGGTGCTACAGTTGATGTATGTGATACAGATGAAGTTTGTGTAAAAGATACAAAATCAAATTTTGAATTAAATAATGAGACTTTTGATAATTCTTGGTTAGGTAGTGCAAACAATGCAACAAAAAAATATGATGTAGTTATTGCAAACATAGTTGCAGATGTTTTAGTTTTTATATCAAATGATTTAAAGAAATGCTTAAATGAAGATGGTATTTTAATTGTATCAGGGATATTGGATAAACATATTGATAAGGTTTTAAGGAAATTTCAAGACTTAGAACAATTAGAACTTATTCAAAAAAATGAATGGGTTACTGTTGTATTTAAAAAATAAAGGGAGTTATATTTAATGAAAGACAGAAATAACAAAAATAGTGGAGATAATAACAATAATTTTTTCAATAATAATCCACTTTTAGTATTTGTAATTTTTTCTATAGTTACAATTTTTGTGTTTAAAGCAATTTTCCCAGAGGGAAGTTCAAGCCCTATGGGTACACAAACAAGTTCGTCTGCATTTGGACAAGCTGCTAAAAAAACTGTTCCATATTCAGATTTAAAGAAATTGATTGAAAATGGTCAAATTGAGTATGTTGGTATTGGTAACACACAAATTAAAGCTGTTAGTAAACCTTCTGGTGGAAAAGTTACAACTTATACAGCAAGAAGAGTTGTTCCTGATGAAACTTTAATTCCAAGTTTAGAGCAAAAAGGTATTGCGTATGGTGGAATTAATGAAGAAAATTTAATAGCAGATATTCTTTTTGGATGGGTATTACCAATTTTTATTTTCTTTGCAATTTGGATGTTCTTAGCAAAAAGAATGTCAAAATCAATGGGTGGAGGTTCAGGGGGAATCCTTGGAATTGGAAGCTCTAAAAAAATGATTAATTCTGAAAAACCAAATGTAAAATTTGATGATATGGCAGGAAACGTAGAAGCAAAAGAAGAGGTTCAAGAGGTTGTTGATTTCCTTTCTGACCCAGAAAGATATATTAAACTTGGAGCACAAATTCCAAAAGGTGTTCTTTTAGTAGGACCTCCAGGTACTGGTAAAACTTTACTTGCAAAAGCAGTAGCAGGGGAAGCAGATGTTGAATTCTTATCTGTATCTGGTTCTGCATTTATTGAGATGTTTGTGGGTGTTGGAGCATCAAGAGTTAGAGATTTATTTGAACAAGCAAAAAAAGTTGCACCTGCAATTATCTTCATTGATGAAATTGATGCTATTGGTAAAAGTAGAGCAAGTGGTGGACCAATGGGTGGAAATGATGAAAGGGAACAAACTTTAAATCAGTTACTTGCTGAAATGGATGGTTTCTCAACAGAAGCTGCACCTGTTATTGTTTTAGCTGCAACAAATAGACCAGAAGTTCTTGACCCAGCATTATTAAGACCTGGTAGATTTGATAGACAAGTTTTAGTTGATAAGCCTGATTTTGAAGGTAGAAAAGAGATTTTACAAGTTCATATTAAAAAAGTTAAATTAGGTAAAGATGTTGATTTAATTGAAGTTGCAAAAATGACTGCAGGACTTGCAGGAGCAGATTTAGCAAACATTGTTAATGAAGCAGCATTATTAGCTGGTAGACATAATAAAGATGAAGTAACAGCTTCTGATTTTAAAGAAGCAGTTGAAAGACAAATTGCAGGACTTGAAAAGAAATCAAGAAGAATCTCTCCAAAAGAGAGAAAGATTGTTGCATACCATGAATCTGGACACGCTGTAATTGCAGAAATTACAAAAGGTGCTAAAAAAGTTAATAAAGTATCAATTGTTCCAAGAGGTCTTGCCGCATTAGGATATACATTAAATACTCCAGAAGAAAATAAATATTTAATGCAAAAACATGAACTTATAGCGGAAGTTGATGTATTACTTGGGGGTCGAGCCGCAGAACAAGTGTTTATTGGTGAAATAAGTACAGGTGCAGGAAATGACCTAGAAAGAGCAACTGATATTATTAAATCTATGGCTTCTGTATATGGAATGAGTGATATTGCAGGTCTTATGGTTTTAGAAAAAAGAACTAATCAATTCTTAGGTGGACAATCACATAAAGATTTTTCTGATGATATGGCAAAAAAACTTGATGAGTTTATTATAAATATTTTAAATGAGAGATATGAAGCTGTATTAAAATCTTTAGAAGATAATAGAGATGCAATTGAAGAGATGACAGCTGAGCTTCTTGATGTTGAAGTTATTTCAGGAGCAAGAGTTAGAGAATTAATTAAAGCCCATGGTGGAGAAGTTTTTGAAGATGAAGACTTACACTCAGGTGCAATTGATGAAGAAACAAATGAAGAAAAAGATCCTCATACACCTAATGACGAATTAGAAGAAAAAAATTTAGATACAACTGAGAATGATGAAGAAAATGTTGAAACTTCAGAAGATGTATCTGAAAACAATGAAGGTAAAAAAGAATAATTATGTTTGATAATATGATAGCAAAAGAGGGATATCAAAAAATTTTAGTGGCATTTATTGCCTTTTTGTTTTTTACAATTTTAGAGTGTGGCCTTTTAGCCTTTATCTCTTTTGCTTCATTTATCTTTTTTATTTATGCCTATAGGTATAAATATATTGATTTAAATACTTTAGAAAAAAATAAAATATATGCACCTATATCAGGAAAAATTTCAGCTATTGATGTAAAAGATTTTAAAAAAATTATCTATATTGATGTTTCTTTATGTGATTCTCATATATTAAGAAGTTTAGACTCAGGACTTACAAAAACACAAATCAGATATGGTTTGAATTTAGTTTTATCTTCACTTAAATCTAAAAAACTTAACAGTCAAGCAATCTTTGAATATAAAGATACAAGTATGCAAATTGTTTCATCTTTATTTAATGATTCAATTGAAATAGAAAAAAAAGATAAATTCATCAAAGGTGAAAAAATAGGAACATTTTTAAATGGGCAAGTAATAATCACTTTAGATGAAAGTTATAAAACTGACTTAAAAATAGGACAAAAAGTAGAATCAGGTATTACTATTTTAGCAATAAAATAATAAATGCTTGACAAAGAGAAATAAACACATTATAATTTCTAACTTTAAAATTTATAGGAGAGTACAATGAAAATATTTAATTTTTATAATAACCATTTCATAAAAAGTGTTAACTCTCTGCTACTTCTTACAAAACCACTCTAATATTTAATAACAAATATTTAAAATAATCAAAATACAGTTTTTCTTTTTTTATACAAAAAAAGATATAATAATCGACTTTTTAAAAGGTAATAACAATGGATAAAAATAAAATTATAGTTTTTGATACAACTTTAAGAGATGGGGAACAATCTCCTGGTTGTTCTATGAATACAGAAGAGAAAATTAAAGTTGCTTTACAATTAGAAAAATTAGGTGTAGATGTAATTGAGGCAGGTTTTGCAGCGGCAAGTCCAGGTGATTTTGATGCTGTTAGTAGAATTGCAGAGATTGTTAAAAATTCTTCAATCTGTTCTTTATCTAGAGCAATTGAAACTGATATTAAACAATCAGGTTTAGCAGTTTCAAAAGCTCCATTACATAGAATTCATACATTTATTGCTACTTCTCCAATTCATATGAAGTACAAATTAAAAATGGAACCAGATGAAGTTATAAAAAGAGCAATCCATGCTGTTGAATATGCAAGAACATTTGTTGATGATGTAGAGTTTTCTTTAGAAGATGCTGGACGTTCTGAAATCTCATTTATGAAAGAGGTTATGGATGCAGTAATTGCAGCTGGAGCTTCAACAATTAACTTACCTGATACAGTTGGATATAGATTGCCAACTGAGTTAGGTGCAATGGTTAAAGAATTATCTGATTTTGCTGGAGATAGAGCAAGAATTTCAGTTCACAATCACAACGATTTAGGTTTAGCAACAGCGAATACTTTAGCTGCAGTTCAAAATGGTGCAAGGCAAATAGAAGTTACAATCAATGGTTTAGGTGAAAGAGCAGGTAACTCTTCTTTAGAAGAAGCAGTTATGGCTATTAAAACTAGAAAAGATGCTTTTGGTGATTTATATACGACTATTAATACTCCGGAGATTTACCCAACATCAAGATTAGTTGCAACAATTACAGGTGTTGAACCACAACAAAATAAAGCTATTGTTGGTAAAAATGCCTTTGCTCACGAAAGTGGAATTCACCAAGATGGTGTTTTAAAACATCAAGAAACATATGAGATTATGAAACCTGAAGATGTAGGTGTATTTAAAGATTCTACATTAATTTTAGGAAAACACAGTGGTAGAGCTGCATTTAGGGATAAAATCAATCATTTAGGTTTTGATAAAGTTACTGATGAAGAGTTAAATGCAGCTTTTGAAAGATTTAAAGTATTAGCTGATAAGAAAAAAGAAGTTACTGATGATGATGTAAGAATGTTAATTACTGATGAGTCTTTAAACCAAGACAAAACTTATGAATTAATTGGTTTACAAATTTCCGATTGTTCATCTGGTACTCCAATGGCAGCAGTTACAATTAAACATAATGATGAGATTTTAAGTGATGCAAATATTGGTGATGGAACAATGGACGCAATCTTTAAAACAATTGATAGATTAACTGGAATTTCTGGTGATTTACAAAGTTATAATGTAACTTCTGTAACAGAAGGTAAAGATGCTTTAGCAAAAGTTACAACAAGAATTGTATTTGACAAAAATACTCCATCATTTGTAGGACATGGATTAAGCATAGATACAATGCTTGCAACTGCAAAAGCATATTTAGGTGCAGTTAACTCTTACCTTTCTCAAAAAGAAAGATTATCTAAAAAAACAGAACATCAAGTGTAAATAATAGGTAGCAAAAGCTACCTATTAACTTAAAAATATATTAAATTCAAAATAAAAAAATTTTACTTAAATAACTTTCAGTAGTTACTTTGAAAAAAAATAATAAAATATTATAAGTTATGACGAAGGGGAAAGTTTTATGACTCAATTTAATTTCTTTCTAAAATTATTGAAAGAGTCTTTTCGAGATTTATTACCTATTATTATTGTAATCTTATTTTTTCAACTTGCTATTATTCAAGCAGTTCCTGAAGGATGGGTTAGTACAGCAATTGGATTAGGTATTGTTGGTGTTGGTTTAGCAATTTTTTTACAAGGTCTAGAAATTGGTGTGTTTCCTGTTGGTGAAGGGCTTGCTAGAGATTTTGCAAAATATGGGAACATGAAATGGGTATTAGTTTTCGGTTTCTTAATAGGTTTTGGTACAACTATTGCAGAGCCTGCCCTTGCTGTTATTGCTGATAAAGCAGCTTCCATTTCTAGTGGAAGAATTGATGCAACAATTTTAAGATTGGTTGTTGCTGGTTCAGTAGGGTTTGCTATCTTCTTAGGTGTCTTTAGAATTTATAAAGGCCACCCAATTCATTATTATATTATTGCAGGATATATTGCTGTAGTTGGTGTAACATTTTTTGCACCACAAGAGATAATTGGACTTGCATATGACCTTGGTGGTGTTACCACTTCAACCGTAACCGTTCCATTAGTTGCTGCCCTTGGTATTGGTTTAGCTTCATCTATTAAAGGAAGAAATCCTGTTGTAGATGGATTCGGTCTTATTGCCTTTGCTTCATTAACTCCAATGATATTTGTTCAGATTTATGGAATTGCAGTATATAATTTAGTTGATGCAAAAGATGTTGCTCAAGTTGTAGTTGAAGCAACTGTATCTTCAACAGCAGATATTAGTGTTCAATCAATTATTACTGGAATAATTGCAGTTGTTAAAGATGTTGCACCTATTTTATTAATTATTCTATTTTTTCAGTATGGTGTTATCAAAAAAAGAATTGAAAAAATCAAAACAGTATTTTTTGGATTTTTTCTTGTAATTATTGGTTTATATGCATTTATTCTTGGACTTGAGATGGGTCTATTCTCTCTTGGTGAGACTATGGCTTATCAACTTACAAAAAGAGATTCTGTATTTGTAATTTATGCCTTTGCTTTTGCAATTGGTTTTTCAACAACTATGGCAGAACCTGCACTTATGGCAATTGCTAAAAAAGCTAGAGAGATATCTGATGGTAAGATTAACGATTTTGCTTTAAGAGTATTCGTAGCAGGTGGTGTTGCTATTGGTATTGCTCTAGGTGCTTTTAGAATTGTTGATGGTGGACATATTCATTACTATATTATTTTTGGGTATATTTTAGTAATCGTTCTTACTTTTATTGCTCCAAAATATATTATCCCTATTGCATATGATAGTGGTGGGGTTACAACTTCAACTGTAACTGTTCCTTTAGTTGCTGCACTTGGTATTGGACTTGCTACAAATATTGAAGGACGAAGTCCCCTTATTGATGGTTTTGGACTTATTGCTTTTGCTTCATTATTTCCAATGATTACGGTTATGCTTTATGGGGTTATAACTGAAAAACTTGGAGTTAAATCTGATACTGAAATTGAAGCTGCAAATATCTTAAGGGATGCCTTAATCGATGCAGAAAATATGGATTTAGCAACTGTAAATATTGATGGTAGTGATAGACGACACTCTTTACCAATGGACTTTTCAGCAGTTGTTATCTTAGTTCCAAAAGAGAAAAAAATTGATGCTATCCAAGCTGCTAGTAAAGCGGGTGCTCCAGGGGTTACTGTATTAAGAGCAGACGGTATTGGTCTTGGAAAAATTGATAACTTTTATAGGTCTGGCTTTGAAGCAAATGATGTAATGTTATTATTCCTTTTACCTCAAAGTATGGTTAATCCTGTTATTAAATCGATTATTCACTCTTTACATATTACAACTACAGGAAAAGGTATTGCCTTTGCCTTCCCATTAACCCATATGAAAGGGATTAGTTTAAGTAGACATGATATCTTTGTAAATAGAAAAGACCATAAGAATCTTGATAGTGAAGAGTTGATTAGACAAGAAGAGGAAAAATTAACAGAAAAGTTTAAAGAGACAGCAGTAGTTCATGAAGAGATTAACAAGTAAGGAAGAACTAGATAAGTATATAAGTGAAGAGGATGCTTTACTTGTATACTTTTCTGGTGTTGATTGTTCCGTTTGTAAAGTTTTAAAACCAAAAATAGAATCTGAAATTTTAGAAAATTTTCCAAAGATTAAAACTTTTGAAGTTGAAGCTTCTAAGTATAAAGAGATAGCAAGCAATTTTTCGGTATTTTCTATTCCAACAATCTTGGTTTTTTTTGATTCAAAGGAGTTTAAAAGGTATGGAAGAAATATCTCTATAACACAATTTAATCAGGAATTAAAAAGACCATATAGCTTATTTATGGAATAGGAAAATGAAAAGAGCACTTTTAATAATTTTTTCAATACTAATAATTATGCAGTTTTTTCAAGTAGATAAAGAAAATAAAGAGATTGATACAACTTTAGAGATAAAAGCTCCTGACAATATCATGACAATGTTAAAAAATGCATGTTATGATTGTCACTCAAATCAAACAAAATGGCCATGGTATTCAAATATCGCACCATTTTCATGGGCAATAAATACCCACGTAAAAGATGGAAGAAAAGCTTTGAATTTTTCAACTTGGGAAGAGTATTCTCTTGAAGAAAAAAATAAAAAGATGAAAGAAGTATTTAGAACTGCTTATGCCTCTATGCCTTTATCTTCATATATTAGATTCCATGAAGAAGCAGATTTAACAAGAGAGCAAAGAACACAAATTAGAGATTGGACTGGAGTAAAAAAATAAATTGAGAGAAGAAGTTCAAGAATTATTAAATGACAAAAAAAACCTACTTACAATCACTTATTTCAAACTTCAAAAACTTTTAGAAAAAAAGTACGGAAATAATGCAGTTGTTCTTATGGAAATAGGGACATTTTTTGAGGTTTATGAAGTAAATAATGATGAGGAACAAATAGGAAAAGCAAAAGAGATTGCTGAACTTTTAAATATTCAATTAACAAGAAAAAATAAATCAATTTTAGAAAACTCACAGGAAAATCCAATTATGGCTGGAGTTCCGGCTATTTCATTTGAGAAACATTTAGCAAGAATAATTGCAGAACAAAAGTATACAGTTGCAATTGTAAGACAAAAAGGGCTTCCACCAAATGTTTCTAGATATTTAGATACAGTCGTAAGTCCAGGTACAAATTTTGATTTTGTTGTTGATCAAGATGAGAACAATATCACTTCTTTGGTGATTGACCAAATAAGAGGTATCTATTTGGTTGGTTATAGTGCTATTGATGTTACAACAGGTAAATGTTATTACAATGAGATTCATGGAACAAGTGAAGATAAATTTTATGCACTTGATGAAGTTTTTAATTATATGAATATGCATAAAACCAATGAAGTAGTAATAAGTTTTGCAGATAAAAATATAAATCAAAAAGAGGTTATTGATTACCTTGAGTTAAAATTAAAAACTTTTCATATAGGAACTTTTAGACCAAAAATAAATTATCAAAATGAACTTTTTAAAAATGTATTTAGAATAGAGTCCCTTTTAACAGCAATTGAACATCTTGATATGGAAAGAGTTCCTTTAAGTACAGAATCATTGGCTATTTTGATTGATTTTGTAATAGGACATGATTCTAATATTATTCAAAAACTTTCATTCCCTCAAAAACTTGATGTAAGTAGATATATCTATTTAGGAAATAATGCCTTAGAGCAATTAAATGTAATAGAAACAACCCATAATCCAAGTTTAATAAAACTAATTAATAATACTTCAACAGCCATGGGGAAAAGGTTATTAAAAGAAAGATTAACCCATCCTGTTAAAGATTCTAAAGAGATACTTAGACGATATGCTCTTTCTAAAGAGCTTTTTGATTTTCATGCTCCAATTGAAAATGAATTAGCAAATATTTATGATATTGAAAGATTAACAAGAAGAATAAAGCTGAATAGATTACACCCTTTTGAGTTAAACTATTTATATGATTCATTAATTAGTATAAAAGAGGTTGTCTCTTTTATGGAAAATTATAAATTTTTAACTCCACCTTGCAGTAGTTCTGAATTACAACTTTTTATTCAATCTATTGACTCAACCTTTGATTTGGCAATTAGTGGAAAATATATGCTAAAAGATGTTGAGGGGAATATGGTTTGTGAAGGGATTAATACCCAAATTGATGAACTAAATAAAGAAAATGAAGAACTTTATACAAAACTTGAACTTCTTCAAAATCATATTTTAGGGTTTTTAAAAACAAAAGATACAAACTATGTAGGAATAAATAGATTAGATAAAGAAGGTTTCTTTTTAACTTTAACAAAAAATAGGTTTAATCTAGTAAAAGAGGAGTTGTTAAACTCACATATTATTATTGATGATGAATTACATTTGTTTAAAGATTTTACAATAAAAGTTCAAACAAATAATGTAAAGATTTTTTCAAAAATTAGTGAAGATGTATCTGATAAATATGTTCATAATTTACGAAAAATTGTTGAACTAAACAAATTAGTATTTAAAGAGAAAATTTCTGAATTTGAAAATAAATTTGCAACATTACTTGAAGAATTAGTTCAATTTATTGCTGAGATAGATTTAACAGTTTCAAATATAAAAACAGCGAAAAAATATAACTATACTTGCCCAAAAATTGTAAAAACAAAAGATGAAGAGAACTTTTTAGAACTAATAGATTTAAGACACCCTATTATTGAAGCAAATGAAGAACAAGGTATTTATGTACCAAATGATATCATTTTAGGTGAACTAAGCCTTGCTTCAAAAGAGTATAAAGATAATGTAATAGTAAAAAACTCAAATCCAATTAATATGTTTAATAATAAGATGCATGGAATTTTACTTTATGGTATTAACTCTTCAGGGAAATCATCTCTTATGAAAGCAATTGGTATCTCTGTAATTCTTGCACAAGCAGGTTTTTATGTACCAGCAAAATCTATGAGATTTTCAATATTTGATGCTGTATATACTAGAATTAGTGGTGCAGATAATATTGCAAAAGGTTTATCTTCTTTTGCAGTTGAAATGTTAGAACTTAAAAATATTTTTAATAGGGCAACAAAGAATTCACTTGTATTAGGTGATGAAATCTCTCATAGTACTGAAACTATGAGTGGTCTTTCTATTGTTGCTAGTGCTATATTAAAATTAGCAAAACTAGAATCTATTTTTGTATTTGCTACTCACTTACATCAACTGCCAGAAATAGAAGAGATTCAAAAGCTTAAAAATATAATTGCCCTTCATCTATCTGTTATGTATAAAGATAAAGAAGATAAACTAATCTTTGATAGAAAGTTATCCTATGGAAGTGGCTCATCTATGTATGGTTTAGAGTATGCAAAATCACTTCATATGGATAGAGAATTTTTATCTGTTGCCAATGATATTAGAAAAAAACTTACTGATGATTATAATCCACTTGAAAGATTATCTCAGAGGAAAACCTCTAAATATAATAAAGATGTATTTGCTGCATCATGTGTAATTTGTGGTAAAGCTTGTGATGATGTTCACCATATTAAAGAGCAAGCAAGGGCAAATAAAGATGGATTTATAGGACATATAAATGCAAACCATAAATACAATCTAATACCACTTTGTAAAAAGCACCATAAAATGGTTCATGAGGGTACAATAAATGTAAATGGTTTTGTTGCAACTTCAAATGGTCTTGAACTTCACTATACAATGGTGGATGAGGATAAATAGAATAATATTTCTACAAAAATTTTAAAAAATTAGTTTTAATCTAATTAACATCCTAATCTGAAGTTACATCAGGTAGTTTAGTTGCCATAAAAACTCCAACTAATCCTACAATTGCTAGTAGTAAAATAATTCCATTTAAGCCAATAATTGAACTTAAAATACCTATAAATCCAGTAAATAATAAAATAAATCCAATTACAGTATTTGAAACAGCTACATAATCTGTTCTTTTATTTCCACCAGCAAGGTCAACTAAATATGTTTTTCTTCCTATTCTAATACCTTGATATCCGACAGTTAAAATAAAATAGATTAATGGCATTAACCAAATAGTAGCGAAGATATTTTCAAAAAATGTATCTAAAAAGAAAACTAAAAATCCTAAACTAGAAGCGATAGTCGCTCCAATAATCATAGAGTTTTTACTTGATTTATCTGATAGTTTTCCCCAAACAATTGAAGATGAAAAATCAGCTAATCCCCCTGAAAGTATAAAAAGACCAAGTAAGTAGTTATTTGAAACACTTTGTTGTTGGGCTAAAATTACAAAGAATGGTGCAGATAAAACTGAACATAAAAAAAGTGCCCTTGATATTACAAAGTTTCTAAAATCTTTGTCTGTTTTAAGTAAGCTTATTTTTTTTAGGGCAACACTAATAGCATTTCCTCCACCATCTGTTTCCCCCTCAAACTCTTTTATTCTTGAATAAACAACTCCTGCTATTATCCAAAATGCACCAGCAGAAAATAAAATTATTCCAAAATTTTGTGGTGAAAAGGGTTTTTCTCCAACCATTAAAAAATAGATTCCAAGACCTATTATTAAAAGTCCAGCTAAACTTCCAGAATAACCATTTAATACTCCTCGTCTAGTTTTAGGAATAGTTTTTCCAAGAACATCTTTAGCTGCAACAGAACTAAGACCCCTTGCAAGTGAAAAAACAATTATTAATGCAATGATTGCAATACCTGCATTAAGTCCTGTCATATTCCAAGCAACTATTCCAATTCCTATCATAGAAAATGCTTGCAAAAAAGCACCACTTACCCAAACATATTTTCTAATAGGCATTTTTCTAACATATGCTGCAATTAAAAGTTGAGGTAGAAGAGAGCCAGATTCTCTAATTGGAACAAGAAAACTTATTAAAAAAAGAGGTACAGAAAGTGATTCCATAATCCAAGGGATAATAACTTTTGTATTGGCAACGGAATCTGCAAGTTTATTAAAAAAGTAGCTAATTATTGTAAGAAAAAAGTTTCCAGGAACTACTTTACAAGCACTTTCATCAATTGCTTTACAAACTCTAGCATCCTCTTCATTCATCAATTTTTCATAAACTGATTCAGTTTTTTTTCTAATTCTTTCTTTCATCTTTTTTACTTTCTTCTATTCTTCGTTTTTTTTCTTTTAAAATATTTCTAGTCATAAGTAGTAAAAAGAGTAGGGCAATTGAGATATTTATATAAAAGCCCAGCATATTGTTTTCAATAAAAAACATATATGCAAGGCTAGAAAATATTAGTGAGATTATTAAGCACATAATTTAAAATGCTTATTAGTTTTCTAAAACTTTAAACCCTTCTTCTAAGTCTAAAGTTCCTTCGTAAAATGCTTTACCAACAATTACACCAGCAATATTTCCATTTGCTTGACAGTTTGTAATGTCATTGATATCTTTTACTCCTCCACTTGCAATTGTATCAACACCACTTGCAAGGGCAATTGATTCAGTAAATTCAACATTTACACCACAAAGCATTCCATCTTTTGAAATATCAGTACAAATAATTGCTTCAACACCTGCATTTGCAAACTCACGTGCAAGATCAGTTGCTTTCATAGTTGAAACTTCTGCCCAACCTTCAACTGCAACCATTCCATTCATTGCATCAATTCCAACAGCAATTGGATATTTTGAAGCCATATCTTTTACAAACTGTGGATCTTTTACTGCAATACTTCCAAGAATTAATCTATCAATACCAAGTTCAAGATACATTTTGATAGTTTCTTCATCTCTAATTCCACCACCAACTTCAATTTTTAGATTACAATTTTCTTTTATCTTTTTGATTTGTTCTAAGTTTGCTGGTTCACCTGCAAATGCTCCATTTAAATCAACCACATGAACCCACTTAGATCCTAACTCTTCAAATCTTTTTGCTACTTGCCATGGCTCATCTGAATAGATTTTTGCACTATCCATAAGTCCTTTACTTAATCTTACAGCTTTTCCATCTTTTAGGTCGATTGCTGGTAAAATATCCATATTTGTTTTCCTTTAAAAATGTCCCATTTTTTAAGGGACCAAATTATTTTATGACTTCTTTTGGTAATAGAAGTAAATTCTATTTAAAGAAGCAAACTCTAAAGAGTCAAACGAGTTTGCCTTATTTTTTAATGTGTTAAATTTATAAAGTTTTTTAATATTTTAAGACCATTATCGTGTGATTTCTCAGGGTGTGGCTGAAAACCATAGATATTTTCTTTATGTACAGCACTTACAAACTCATATCCATATTCAGTTGTCCCTATAACATTTTTTTTATCTGTTACTGCATGGTAAGAGTGTACAAAATAAAGGTAAGGGTCTTTTAACCCTTCAAATAAAGTATGTTCATCTTGTGTTTTTATCACATTCCATCCCATGTGAGGAATTTTTGTATCTTCATGCATTTTTGATTTATCAAATTTTATAATATTTCCATCAATCAGTCCAAGACCTTCATTTTTCCCAAACTCTTCAGAGCTTTCAAAAAGTAATTGCATACCCAAGCAAATACCAATCATTGGTTTACCTGTTTTAGCAAATTCATAAATCGCTTCTTTCATCCCTGTTTCATTTAAGTGTTCCATTGCATCACCAAATGCTCCAACACCAGGTAATATAACCCTATCAAAGTTTTTTAAATCTTCAGGGTTTTTTACAAATGAAGCTTTTGTATCAAGCAAACTACATGCATTGTATACACTTGCTAAATTTCCCATATTATAATCGATAATTCCAATCACATATAATCCTTTATTAAAAAGAAGATATTATACAAAAAAGTTTCATTGCATAGAGTTAAAAAGAAGAATTAAATTTTTTTTGAGCTTTAATATAATTTTTAATATAATTTTATTTGAAAGGAATAAAAATATGGATATATCTTTTAAAAGATATTTTTTAATATGCTTTATTGTTGTATTTACAGGATGTAGCTATCAACAAATTGATAAAAAACCAACAGTTTCCCCAAAAGTAGTAGATAAAAAACCTATATATAAGTTTTGTCATAATCATATAAAAATTATGACACATGCTTCAACATATATTTTTAATGAGTTTGAAAAAGGTTATTTTATTCAAGGGGATGATATAGGTGCAAAGGCGCAAGTTTTTTTGATTGAAAACAGATCACCTACACCATTTTCCAAAAACATTAATGCTGCACTTGATTCTTATAAAAAACAGTACAATTTAGCAAAAAAATATAAATGTGATTTAAATGATTTTGAAATAAATCCACTTGATGAAATAAAAGAAAAAATTAAAACTATTGAAGCAAAAAAAAAGGATAACAAATGAATCTTTTAAAAATTTCTGCTTTTATGTTTTTTTTAGTAACTGTGTTATTTGGAGAAGTTAAAGAGGTGGATAAATTGTTTGAACAAGTTAATCATGCCTCTAATCCAAAAGAGAAAAAAGAATTGATTGAAGAACTTAAAAAAAAGTTAGCTCAAGAAAATATTAAAAAACGTGAAGAAGCTAATGCTATTTTAAAAGCAAAAGAAAAGTTACCTAATAAACCTTATAAAGATATCCCTTTATCTAAATAAAGAAGCCTGATGAATAAAAAAATTAAAATTTTACTTTTAGAAGATGACACTATTTTAGCTCAAACTATGGTACAGATTTTAGAACAAGAAAACTATGATGTAACTCTTGCAATTGATGGTGAAGAAGTTCTTGAGTATACATATGAAAATAGATTCGATTTATATCTATTTGATATAAATGTACCATTATTAAATGGGAAAGATTTATTAAACCTATTAAGAGAAGCTGAGGATAATACACCAACTTTTTTTATCACAGCTTTAATAGATACAAAATCAGTTCTTGATGGTTTTAATTGTGGTTGTGATGATTATATTAAAAAACCATTTGATATAGATGAATTATTAGCAAGAGTTAAAGCAACTTTAAAAAGAAAAAATCCAACGCTTATATATAAAGATATAAGTTTTGATTTACTTGAAAATAGAGTTTTAAAAGGAAATGAAGAGCTTGCTTTGGGAAATGTAGAAAAAGATATTTTCTCATTACTTATAAGAAATATTGGTATGACTGTTAGTAAATCTTCTTTTTTTGATTATATGAATAAACCTAGTGAAGCGGGACTTCGTGTTTTAATAAGTAAATTAAAAAAGGTTTTGGAAATAGATATTATAAATACAAAAGGTATAGGATATAAACTTGAAAAATTATGAAAAGAAATCTTTTTTTACATCTGTTTATCTTTTCTTTATACCTTTGATGGTTTTTTCAAGTATTGTTTTATACATGTATCATCAAGATAAAGTCAAAGATTTAAATCAAACAATTCTTTATCAAATGAAAGACTATACCTTTGATTTTAAAGGGGATACTTTTTCTTTAGATATTGTTGAAGATAAAAAAGAGAAAGAGACTTTCAAAATATATTTTTGTGAGGAGGGGCTTTGTGCATATTTTAAAACTAGCTCTTCAGGTCCATATCTTCTAAAAGTGATTTTTGCTAAAGAAAAATATACTGTACTTTATAATGAGTTATTACTTAGGATATTGAAATTTGCAATTATAGTATTTATTTTGTTGTTTCTTTTATCTATAGGATTTGCTATATACTCATTAAGACCTATGAAAGAAGCTTTAACTTTGTTAGAGACCTTTCTAAAAGATTTAATCCATGATTTAAATACTCCGGCAACTTCAATTTTATTAAATTCAAAACTTTTAAGAAGACGGGGAGATTTTGAAGAGATAGATAGAATTGAACTTAGTGCAAAAAGCATTTCATCTTTATATAAAAACTTAGAATTTATTAATCCTAATAATATAACAAAAGATGAAAAAGTTGATGTTTCTGAGTTAATTAATAATAAAATTGAAATATTAAAAAAGATATATCCTAATATAAAATTTATCAACAATGTAAAAAGTTTTGTTGTAGATAGTAATAAAAATGGACTTGATAGGATTATTGATAACTTATTAACCAATGCCTCTAAATATAACAAAAAGAATGGTGAAATATATATCACAATAAAAGATAAAAAACTTATTATTGAAGATACAGGAATTGGAATTAAAAATACAAAAAAAGTTTTTGAAAGATATTATAAAGAAAATGATCGTGGATTAGGTTTGGGGCTAAGTATTGTAAAACAATTATGCGATATTTTAAATATTAATATATTTATAAAAAGTGAACTTGGAAAAGGTACAATTGTAGAATTATCTTTTTAATTTTTGAGTATACAGATTACCTATATGGTAATCTGTACCTCTTGTATGGACTTAATTTTTTTATGGAAAGAATGGGGAATGAGTTTAGTTGTTTTTTGTTATTTCTGTAGTTTTTAAATTTTTATTAACTAACTCATGTGCTTTTTTAAGATCTTTTTTCTCAACTTGACCAATCTCTTCATCAAGTTTGTCAAGCAACTTTGCTTTTTCCTCTTGATTAGTTGTATTATTGATTTTCTCAACTAACATACTAATACCTTCTAGTCCTGTAGCTGCAAATACTGTAGTCGCAGTTACCATTAGTAGAATTGCTAAATTCTTTTTTAAATTCATCTTTTATCTCCTTTTAGTTTAGATGTATGGAATTATATATTTGTAGTGTTAGTTAAGTGTAAGTTTAAAATAAAAATCGATTTTTTATAGTTTTGCATCGGCTAAAGTAAGGGAAAATAGGACTTTATTGTTTCTTTTTTCCAAAACTTTTTTTGCTTCTAATATTGTAGTTCCTGTTGTAATCATATCATCAACTAGGATAATTTTTTTATTTGTAAGACTTGTTTTAAATTTTCTTTTATTTTTTTTCCTAAATTCTAAATCATGACCTGCATATTTAACTATATTTGTTGCTATTAATTTAGAATATAAAGGTTTGATAAATTCTGATTTTAAATGACGGGAAAGAATAGCTGTTTGAGAAAACTCATGGCGGGTATGTTCATCAATACCTATAGAGTAAACTAACTCATCAAATACAAAGTTTTGTGCAAATTTTTTAAATGAGAGTTTTGCCAAGGTATTAAAAACTCTATCTCCATGGGAATAATATTTTGAGGAAATTAAATCTTCTATTTCACTAAATGAATAAAATGAATAATTGAAAAAATCTTTTTCAAGTTCTCTTTTATGAAAAGAGGGTGTTAGTAGATTTTTTTGACAAGTTTTACAAATGATTTGAAAAGATAAGTTTTCACAGGATAAACATTTCATAATAGAAAATATTATATACTTTTTTTAGAAAAAAGTATACAAAAAAGCGTGAGCAGAGATAAAAAATTACGCTAATAGTTTTTTAATATTCTAAAATTTAAAAACTCGACTTCGTCTCAAACAGTTTAAATTTTTACGAATATCTATAAACTATCTTAACGCTATTTTTTAAATGCTCACATTTGATGAAAGTTGGAATTTTTAGATTTTAATTATGTTTGTTGAAGATTTATAAAAAATTAAATCTTCAACACGGCCATGAAAGCTTCTTGTGGAACGTTTACTTTTCCTATTGCTTTCATTCTTTTCTTACCAGCTTTTTGTTTCTCTAAAAGCTTTCTTTTTCTTGTAATATCACCACCATAACATTTAGCAGTAACATTTTTACCCATTGATTTTACAGTTTCTCTAGCGATAATTGTATTTCCAATAGATGCTTGAATTGCAACTTCAAATAGTTGTCTAGGGATTAACTCTTTTAAGGCTTTGATAAACTCTCTACCCCTTGAAACTGCTTTTTCTTCTGGAACAATAATTGATAAGGCATCAACAACATCCCCTGCAACTCTTACATCAAGTTTTTTAAGGTTTCCAGGTCTGAATTCAATTGGTTCATAATCAAAAGATGCGTAACCTTTAGTAGTTGATTTTAATTTATCATAAAAATCCATAACAATTTCATTCATAGGGATATCATAATCTAAAAGAACTCTTTTCCCTAAGTAATCCATTTTATTTTGTATAGCTCTTTTATCATTTAACAATTTAATTACGTTTCCTAAAAATTCATCAGGAACTAAAATTGTTGCTTTTACATAAGGTTCAAAAATAGTATCAATATAGTTTGGTTCAGGAAGTTCCGATGGATTTTCAATAGTTAACTTTTCTCCATCAGTTTTTAAAACTTCATAAACAACTGTAGGTGCAGTTGCTATTAAGTCAAGATTAAATTCCCTTTCTAATCTTTCTTTGATAACTTCCATATGAAGCATTCCTAAGAAACCTGTTCTAAATCCACTTCCTAGTGCTGCTGAAGATTCAGGTTCAAAAGAGATTGATGAATCGTTTAATTGTAATTTAGTTAATGCTTCCCTTAAATCTTCAAACTTATCTGTTTCAATAGGATAAAGTCCTGCAAATACAAATGGTTTTGCTGGTTCAAATCCATCAATTGGTTCTTGTGTAGGATTTTTTGCATCAGTCATCGTATCACCAACTGCAATTCCATCTAAAGTTTTAAGACCAAGAACAACAATCCCAATTTCACCTGTTTGTATTTCAGTTGTTTTTTCTCTTTTTATTGGGTGAGGGTACATTAAATCTAATACTGGATGTTCAACTTTTGTGTTCATCATTTTAAGCATTTGACCTTTTTTAATACTACCTTCATAAACCCTTACAAGCGCCAAGGCACCAAGATAGTTATCAAACCATGAATCATATATTAAAGCTTTTGTTGGTGCATTTTCATCACCATTTGGAGCAGGAACTCTATCAACAATAGAATCAATTAACTCTTTAACTCCTAGACCTGTTTTTGCTGAGATTAGATTATGTTCAGTACAATCAAGTCCAATTGCTTCTTCTGTTTCTTCAAGTACCCTCATTGGATCGGCACTAGGTAAATCGATTTTATTTACAACAGGCAATAGTTCTAAATCATTGTCAAGTGCAATATAAACATTTGCAATAGTTTGTGCTTCAACACCTTGTGTTGAATCAACAATTAAAAGTGCACCCTCTGATGAAGCTAAAGAACGACTCACTTCATATGAAAAGTCAACGTGACCTGGAGTGTCAATTAGGTTTAAGATGTATGTCTCACCATCTTTTACATATTTTAATCTTACACTTTGAGCTTTAATTGTAATTCCACGCTCTTGTTCAATATCCATTGTATCCATCATCTGTGAAGTAAGTTCTCTATCTGTAACAGCTCCACACTCTTGAATAATTCTATCTGCAAGAGTTGATTTACCATGGTCAATATGAGCAATAATACTAAAGTTTCTAATATTTTTTTGCAAGGTTATTCCTATATGTTTATTAAGTTCGCGATTATATCTAAAAAATTGTTAGTAATGAGTTAAGAAAAAAAAGTAAGTTTTTTTAGACTTTAGGCAAAAGCCTAAAATCTAAAATTTAAAATAAATTATTGTTGAATTGAACCTTCAACTCTTCTATTTTCAGCTCTACCTTCAGCAGTATCATTAGATGCTTTAGGTTTAGTTTCACCATATCCAATTGCATTTAATCTATCAGCTTCAACACCGTAAGCTTCAATAGCTTTAACTGCAGATGCTGCTCTTTTTTCTGATAATTGTTGGTTGTATTTTTCAGAACCAACTGAGTCAGTATGAGCTTCGATTTTTCCTTTTACAGATGGGAAAGCTTTCATAAAGTCAGCAAATTTTTTGATTTTTGAATCATATGAATTGTTAATTACTGCAGAGTCAGTCTCAAAATTAATGTTTAAGTCAACTTTTAAAGAACATCCGTTTTCATCAACAATGTTACCTTTTGGAGTATCTGGACATTTGTCTTTTGAATCAACTACACCATCTCCATCAGTATCAATTTCACAACCTTTTGCATCAACAACTGCACCAGGAGCTGAATTTGGACATTGGTCATTTGCATCAATTACACCATCGTTATCAGAATCCATTGGTTTTGGCTCTGGTTTTGGTTCAGGTGCAGGAGCTGCTTTTTTACCAAATGGAATTGCTAAACCAACTGTATAAAGAAGGTTGTTGTCTCCACCATCAAAAGAAACTAAGTGTCTAATGTCAGCTTTTAAAGCCATTGCTTCAGAAATTTTATATTTGATACCAACACCGTAGTTAGCAAATAATCCATTTTCATTATTAAATTGCTCATCATCAAACCATTCAACACCAGCACCAACTAATGCATATAAAGAAGTTGAATCATTTAATCCATAATCTTTTACTAAGTTTGTAAAAAATCTAGTTACACCTGTATCTGATCCATTGTCATAGTCAACATCTTCAAAAGATCTTAAAAGACCTAATTCAACTTGATCAAACATAGAATCATCTAAATTAAATCCTAATCCTAAACCTGCATTTGCATAGTTTTGATCATCAAAGTTTAAGTTACCCTCTGAATAAGTTCCACCTATCATTGGAGTAATTTCATATTTATAGTCACTGTTTGCTGCGAACATCATAGAAGCACAAAGTGCTGCTGATAAAACAATTTTTTTCATATTCTACCTTTGTTTTTTTGTGTGTTTTTAAATTATAACTAAAATAAATTAATATTAAATTTATTATTAAAATTAATCTATAAAAATAGAATTTACTGATTCATTGTTAGTGATTCTTCTAATAGTTTCACCAATAATTTTTGTTGCACTTAAAACTGTGATTTTATCACATTTACCATGCATTGGTATTGTATCAGTAATTATTAATTCATCTAATGTACCGCTGTTTATTCTTTCAAAAGCTGGTCCACTTAATACACCGTGTGTACAACATGCCATAACAGAAGTTGCACCTTTAGCTTTTAAAACTTCAGCTGCTTTAACTAAAGTTCCTGCAGTATCAACCATATCGTCAACAAGGATAACATCTTTACCTTTTACTTCACCGATGATATTCATAACTTCAGCAACATTAGCTTTTTCTCTTCTTTTATCAACGATAACTAAGTCATATCCTAGTTTTTCCGCATAAGATCTAGCCCTTGCAACACCACCAATATCTGGAGATGCAATGATTGGATTTTTTAAGTTTTTAGCTCTTAAGTAATCAACAAATAATACTGAACCATAAAGATTATCAACTGGAATATCAAAGAAACCTTGAATTTGAGCAGCATGTAAATCGATAGTAATAATTCTATCAATTCCTACAGTCTCAAGCATATCTGCAACTAGTTTTGCCGTAATTGGAACTCTTGGTGCTGCTTTTCTATCTTGTCTTGCATAACCAAAATAAGGCATAACTGCAGAAACAGATTTAGCACTTGATCTTTTTAGTGCATCTACAATAATTAGTAGTTCCATTAAATGATCATTTGTTGGAGCACAAGTCGGTTGTACGATAAATACATCTTGTCCCCTAACACTTTCATGAATTTGAACAGATATTTCACCGTCACTAAACTTATTTATAGATGCCCCACCAACGTTTACATTAAGATACTTTCCTACTTTTTTAGCAAACTCAGGGTTGGCAGTACCACTAAAAAGTTTAAATTTCGCCATTAGATTTTTCCTTGTGTGATTGTGTAAATTGTGCTGATTTTATCTAAATTTATCTTATACAAAATTTAGTTGCTTTATTTTGCACTTTTTATCCAACCACTTCCTATTACTTTTTCACCCACATAAAACACTGCAAGTTGACCAGCCGCTACACCAAAAGCTGGTTCTTCTAGATAAATTGTTCCTGTGTTTTCTTCAAGTTTAACTTTACATGCTGTTGAAACAGCTCTATATCTTAGTTTTACAGTACATTTAAACTCTTTTTCATCAATAAACATATTCAGGTTTTCAATTTTAACTTCATTTATCTCTAAGGCTTGTTTTTTACCTACAACGATAGTATTGTTTTCAGGATTTAGCTTTGTAACAAAATGGGGTTCATGTGCTCCATGAACTGTAAATCCTCTTCTTTTTCCAATTGTATAATGCATATAACCTTTATGTTCACCAATCTCATTTCCACCTTCATCTAAAACTTTTCCTGGAATATCGATATTTGCATGTCTTTTAACAACATCTGTATAAACTGTTTCAACAAAACATATCTCTTGTGATTCATTTTTTTCTGTAATTCTTTTATAAGCTGAATCTAGTTTTGCTGCAAATTCAATAATATCTTCTTTTTTTCTTTTGCTTAATGGAAACATCATATACGGTAATGCTTCTTTATCTACTTGAGATAAAAAATAGCTTTGGTCTTTTGTTTTATCTTCCGCTTCATAGAAAAATTTACCATCAGTTTTTGCATAATGCCCTGTTGCTAAATAGGATGCACCTTGTTCTTTTGCAAAATCTAACATCTTTCCAAATTTGATTTGCCTATTACATTTAACACATGGGTTAGGGGTTGTCCCTTCCAAATATGAATCAACAAAATAATCATAAACCTCTTTTGAAAAAGCATCTGATAAATCTAAAATATGATATTTAATCCCAAGAAATTTTGCTACATCTTCAATATATTGTATATTTTTTTCATGATATCCATCTGTTCTATCATGAAGCTTTAAATAACAACCTTCAACTTCATATCCATCTTTTTGTAACATATAAGCAGTAACAGAAGAATCAATCCCTCCACTCATACCTACCATTACTTTCTTTTTTTCCATATCCATTTAATCCTACTTACTTATAGTCACTTATAAATCCACCACCTAGACAATAGTTTCCATCGTATAAAACTAAACTTTGTCCTAATGTAACAGCTCTTTGTGGAGTATCAAATTTAACTAAAACTCTATTTTCATCTGCTTCAATTACTGTACAAGGTTGTTTGTGTTGTCTATATCTAACTTGTGCCATTAATTTATCACCAACATTAGGTGCCTCTTCTAATACCCAATGCATATGACTAGCTTCTGTATATTCACTCATAAGTAAAGGATGATTTGTATCTTGTACAACTGTTAATGTATTGTTTTCAATATCTTTTTTAGCTGCAAACCATGGTTTATGGGTGTTGTTTTCACCTTCATTATCTTTAATACCACCAAGACCAATACCTTTTCTCTGTCCTAGTGTGTAACAAATAAGACCTTTGTGTTTACCTAAAACTTTTCCATTTTCATCTATCATATCACCAGGGATAGCTTTTAGATGTTGTGTAATAAAATCATCAAATCTTTGATTACCAATAAAACATATACCTGTACTATCTTTTTTGTCACTTACTGGAAGATTATGTTCTCTAGCTATTTCTCTAACTTCTTTTTTTGTTAAATCACCTAGTGGAAACATAGCATGTGATAATTGTTCACTTGATAAGGCATGTAAAAAGTAACTTTGATCTTTTGAACTATCTTTTGGAGTATCAAGAACGTAGTGGTCTTTATAAAAAGCAATTTTTGCATAGTGCCCTGTTGCAATCATATCTGCACCCATTTTTTTTGCTTCATTTAAAAAAACATTAAATTTAATTTCTCGATTACATAAAATATCTGGATTTGGAGTAAGACCTTTTTTTAAACCTTCTAAAAATACATCAAATACTTTGGTTCTATATTCTTCAACAAAATCTTTACCCTTTACCTCAATTCCTATTAAGGCACCAACTTTTTTTGCATCTTCAAATTCAATACGATTAGGGCATTGGCTACCTTTAATTCCATACTCCCAATTTCGCATAAATAGACCAACAACATCGTACCCTTGTTGTTTTAATAATAGTGCTGTAACTGAAGAATCAACACCACCTGACATTCCTACAACTATTTTCTTTTTTTTCATAATTTACCTTTAAAAAAGTTCTATTTTAAGAACTGTATTTACAACAATAAGTTGTTTTTATAAATGTTTTAAAGGAATAAGCACAGACTCTCTATTTGCCCAATCTTTGTGAGGGATAATAAGTTTTTTAGTATTAATTTTTTTATTATCAAAAAAGATTATATCTATATCTAAGGTTCTAGGCGCATCTTGAAAGGACCGCTTTCTTCCAAATCTCTTTTCTAATCTATGCATGTTTTTTAAAAACTCATTTGGTGATAGATTAGTTTTAAGTATTATTATACCATTTAAAAACTCATTTTGTTCTAGGTATCCAAAGGGGGGATTAAGAAGAAGTGGGGAAGTTATAAGTAAATCAAATCGAGAGTCACCTTTTAAAGATAAGATTAACTTATCAAATATTTTTTTTGTGTCCCCAATATTTCCCCCAATTCCAATAGTTACCTGATATTTTTTATTTGATTGTGATTTAAATTTTTTTGGAAAATTAGAGGTTTTAAAAAGAGTTAAATCATCTCGCAATTTTTTTTTCAAATTTCTCCTTAGAAAAGTAAACTTATTAAATAAGTCAAGTATAAATATTGTAAATTTTGAAATTTACAGTATTAATGCTTTACCATTTTTCATAACAACAGTATCTTCTATTCTAACACCAAACTCTTTTGGTAAATAGATTCCTGGTTCAATGGTAAAAACCATATTATCTTCAATAATTACATCACTTCTAGAGTTGATATTTGGAAATTCATGAATATCAAGTCCTACACCATGACCAGTACTATGAACAAAATATTTTCCAAATCCTGCTTTTTCAATAACACTCCTAGTTAGGTTGTCAATTTGGGAAGCTTTCATCCCAACCCTTGCTTTACTAATAGCATTTAATTGGGCTTTATAAACTAAATCATAGATTTTTTGATGTTTTTTATTTTTGAATTTTTGCTCTCTTTTAAAAGAAAATTTCTCAAAATTGGCATTTGAAGTACATGTTCTATCTGAACAATACCTTTTGTATTTTACCCCTGCATCAACAAGTATTAAGTTATTGAGTTTTAATCTTTTTGAAGTTGGTAGGGCATGGGGTTTTGCTGCATTTGCATTTATCGCAACAATTGGGTCAAAGCTTAAATCATATTTTCCAAATGAACTCATTTTCTCAATAGCTTTAAAATGTAAAAAGCTTTCTTCTTCATTAAATCCATTTTTACCAATATATTTTGCAAGTTGTTTAAATCCGTCTCTTCCAATTTGTGCGGCTTTTTTTAAGTATTCTATCTCTTCATCAGTTTTTATAATTCTTTTTAACTTTGAAAAATTCTCTTGGGCTTTAAATTCAGTTTTTAATTCACTTGTCAATTTTTGATAAAATGAAAGTCTAAAATCGTTTGGATCAAAAACAATTTTTTTAATTTTATTTTTCTTCAATAGTAATTTTGTATCTTCAATTAAATTTGAACTCTCAATCACTTCACAGTTTTTAGTAAACTCTTTTGCTTCAACTGTATATCTTGCATCTGTTATAAAATATTTTTCATTATTTAAATTTAAAAATACAACATTGTCACAAGAAAAACCACATTCATAAAAAACAGCATTTTCATTTAGTAATATATAGTTTTTCATATTAATCCTTTTATCGTTCTTTAGTTACTTTAACTAAAATTTCAATATAATCTTACCTAAAATTTATAAAAGGAAAATATAAAATGAAAATTGCAGTTATCCAAGGTCCAAATTTAAATATGTTAGGTGTAAGAGAACAACATATTTATGGTCCAATGACTTTAGAACAAATCCATGAACAAATGAAAGCAAGTGCACAACAAAATGGTGTAGAATTAGAGTTCTTTCAATCTAATTTAGAGGGTGAAATTGTTGATAGAATCCAAGAATCTTTAGGTACAGTTGATGGAATTTTAATTAATCCAGCAGCATTTTCTCACACATCAATTGCTATTAAAGATGCTTTAAGTGCAGTAAACCTTCCAACTGTTGAAGTTCATATTTCAAATATTTACAAAAGAGAAGAGTATAGACAAAAATCAATTACTGCAGGAGCTAGTACTGGTGTAATTACAGGGTTTGGTCCATTTAGTTACCATATGGGTCTTATTGCCTTAACTCAAATTATTTCAGAAGTTAAAGCTGTTGAAGCTCAACAAAAAGCACAAGCTGAAGCACAAGCTCAAGCTTAAATCTTTATTCAACATATAAATATGAAAATATTAAGTGCATCTTGGGTTATTACTTGCGATGCAAATAGCACCATCATCAAAGATGGTGCTATTGTTTATGATAAAACAATTATAGAAATTGCTTCAAAAGAAATTATCCAAGAAAAATATAAAAATATTGAAATTGAAGATTTAGGTGAAAACTCTGTATTAATGCCAGGTCTTATTAACTCACATGTACATTTAGAATTTTCATCTAATAATACAACATTAAAATATGGAAATTTTATGTTGTGGCTAAACTCTGTTATAAAAAATAGAGAAACTTTGATTGAAAAAGCAAATACAAATCTTATTAGTAAAAAATTAGCAAAGATGAAAAAAACAGGTACTACAACTATTGGAGCGATATCTTCATATGGATTAGAGATAGAAGCTTGTCTTAATAGTTCTATAAATACTGTTTTTTTTAATGAAGTTATTGGAAGTAAAGCAGAGATGATAGATAATCTTTTTGCAGATTTTAAAGCAAGATTAAACACTTCTAAAAAAAATAAAAACAAAAATTTTATTCCTGCCATTGCAATACATTCCCCTTATTCAGTTCATCCAATACTAATTAGAGAAACATTGAAAATAGCAAAAGAAGAAAATCTAAGTGTTAGTGCACACTTTTTAGAATCACCTGAAGAGTTTGAATGGTTACATAAAGATGAAGGTGGTTTTTTAGAGTTTTTTAAAAATTTTTTAGGTCAAGAAAAAGCTGTTACTAAACCTATGGAGTTTTTAGAACAATTTAAAAATCTTAATACTCTTTCTTTTACTCACTGTGTAGAAGCAAGTGAAAATGATTTAGAAAAAATTAAAGAGTTAGGGGCAATTATAAATCATTGTCCAACATCAAATAGATTTTTAAATAACAATAAACTTGATTTAAGTAAGTTAATAAATAAAGAGATACCTTTTTCAATTGGTACTGATGGACTTAGTTCAAATAATTCTTTATCTATGTTTGATGAGTTAAGAAACGCTTTAATGGTTCATGAGAATATTAATATAATTGAGTTATCAAAAATATTAATAAAAGCTGCTACTAAAAATGGGAGTGATTCATTGGGTTTAAATAAAGGTGTTTTAGAAAAAGATAAAGATGCAGATATAATATGTATTAAATTACCAGATATGGTTGAGGATGAAGAAGACTTATATATGAGTGTAATTCTTCATACTAAATTTGTGGAAAAAACAATTATTGGGGGTTTAGATGATTGATATAATAAAAAAACTTTTTTATCCGATTATTGCTATATTAGATTTTATTACTAAATATTTTAAAACAGTAGTATTTTTAACTATAGTTTATTTTTTTGTTTCAAGTTCAAATCAGTCAACGATAAATGGCGAAAGTTTTGAAATGGCAAATTTACAAAAAATAGAACTTGTAGGGCCTATTTTAAGCGTTGATAAGGTTTTGCAACAAATAAATGAAGCAAAAAAGAATGATAATATAAAAGGTGTTCTTTTGATTGTAAACTCTCCTGGGGGTGCTGTTGCTCCTTCAGTTGAATTAGCTTATGCTATTAAAGAATTAAGACAATTAAAACCTGTTGTAGCATACGCAAGTGGTGTTATGGCAAGTGGTTCATATTATGCATCAATTTGGGCAAATAAAATTATTGCAAATCCTGGAGCTATGATTGGATCTATTGGAGTGATTTTTCAAGGAACAAATGTAGAAGAGCTTATGGAAACAATTGGTGTTAAAACACAAACTGTTAAAGTTGGAAAATATAAAGAAGTAGGAACTCCAACTAGAGCTTGGGCAGATTTTGAAAGAGAAGAGTTAGAAAAAGTTATTAATGATACATATGATATGTTTATAACTGATGTAGCAAATGCAAGAAAATTGAAAAAAGAGAATCATACTCAATTTGCAGATGCTCATATTTTTACTTCAGGACAAGCAAAAGATTTTGGATTGGTTGATGAGGTATCAACACTTAGTTTTGCACAAGATGAGATAATAAAACTTTCAAAAGTTAAAAATCCAATTTGGAAAAAAGAGGATAAGTTTGACAAATTCCTTGACAAAATAATGCAAGAAGCAGTAACAAACTTCAGTGTTTTATTTACAAGTGGATTAAAAGCTTATTAATAAAAAAGGCTAATTGTATATGAGAAAACAAGACATAATTGCAAATAAGTTTAAACGTGAAAACTTAATTAATATAATGGCCGCATATCAATTGTATTATCAAATTACTCTTGGTGAAATAATAGAAAAAAGTGGTTTTGAAAAAGAAAAAATTGTGGATTTAAATTTAGATATTGATCCAGAAAATGTATTGAATACTATGATTGAAGTTATCAATACATTTAAAAAAGAAGACGATTTTGATTCTATTTTTGAAGATAATATGAAAATAAATGCAATGATTCATGCTTTAAAAGATTTTACATTAAAGTATGATGAGTTAAATAAAAAAGAGAATATTTATGATGTGTTTTATGAAAAAATCATCAATGACCAATTTTTTACTTTAAGTATGCAAGTATTTTTTTCTGAAGAATTAAAAAGTAGAATCGATTATTGGAAAAAATTAATTAGTAATGAAACTGCTAAAGAATTAAAACAATCAGCTTTAAAAATTATATAAAAAAAGGGCAAGGTTTTCTCTCCTTGCCCTTTGTCTTCCCCTAGATTAGATATTGAGTAATTTCTACTCAAGACCCTTAACAATTTTATATGTGTCGTTTGCAATAACATATTCCTCATTTGTAGGAATAACAAAAATTCTACCTCTTGAACCATTTGTTGAGATATCTCTAGGTTCACCAGATCTTTTATTATTTTTAACTGGATCGATATTTAATCCCATATAATCTAAACCAGCACAAACTTTTTCTCTAATTAAGGCAGCATTTTCACCAATTCCACCTGTAAAACATAATGCATCAACACCATCAAGTGCAGCTGCAAAAGAACCAACATATTTTTTGATGATATAAGCAATCATATCAACTGCTAATCTACATCTGTCATCACCAGATTCTGCACCTTCAAGAACTTCTCTTAAGTCTGAAGATTTACCAGAAATACCAACAATACCAGATTTTTTGTTTAATACATCAAGCATCTCTTTGATATTCCAACCTTCTGTTTCCATCATATATTGAATAGCTCCAGCACCAATATCTCCAGATCTTGTTCCCATCATAAGACCTTGAACTGGAGTAAGACCCATAGATGTATCAATACATTTTCCATCAAATACAGCAGAAACAGATGAACCATTTCCTAAGTGACATACGATAATTCTTGTATTGTGTTTTTTATCTAACATTTTTGCTGCTTCGTTTGATACGAAGTAGTGTGATGTACCATGGAAACCATATTTTCTTACACCATTTTTAGTGTATTGTTCATATGGTAGTGGATACATATAAGCATAATCAGGCATAGTTTGGTGAAATGCAGTATCAAATACAGCTACATTTGGTTTACCTGGCATTAAATCTTGACAAATTTCCATTCCCATGATATTTGCTGGGTTATGTAAAGGAGCTAATGGAATTAGTTCTTTCATTTTATTAATTACAGCATCACTAACCATTACAGAACCAGCAAACTCTTCTCCCCCGTGTACTGCTCTATGTCCAATTGCTTCAATATCATCAATTGAGTCAATAACTTTACCTTCACCCTCAGTTAAAGTTTTTAAAACTAATTCAATAGCTTCTTTATGAGTTGGTAAATCAGTTTCAATTTTAATTTTTTGATCATCACCAAACTCATGTTTTAATATACCATCAATACCAATTCTTTCACAAATACCTACTGCTAAAACTTCTTTATTAATTGGATTCATTAATTGATATTTTAATGATGAACTTCCCGCGTTTAAAATAAATACTAACATATGTCTTTTCCCTCTTTTAAATTAGTTTTTTTAATTAACATTGTGTTGCAGTAATAGCAACTAAATTTGAAATATCTTCAACCGAACAACCTCTTGATAGGTCATTTACAGGTTTATTTAATCCTTGTACAATTGGTCCATGAGCAGCAGCTCCAGCAAATCTTTGAACTAATTTATACCCAATATTTCCCGATTGTAAATCAGGGAATACTAGTACATTTGCTTTTCCCGCAACTGAAGAATTTGGTGCTTTTTTAGCTCCAATAGCTTCAACGATAGCAGCATCAGCTTGCATCTCCCCATCATATGCAAAATCAACTTCTCTATCTTCTAAAATTTCACAAGCATATTGTACTTTATCTACTAATGGATGTTTTGCACTTCCCATAGTTGAAAATGATAACATAGCAACTTTAGGCTCTAATCCAACAACAGATTTTGCAGTTGCTGCAGTAGCACTTGCAATATCAGCTAATTGTTCAGCATTTGGCTCAGGATTTACTGCACAGTCAGCAAATAAAATTAAACCATTGTCACCAAATTTCCCATCGGCTGTTTCCATGATAAATGTAGATGACACTGTGTTAATACCAGGTGCTGTTTTAATTACTTGAATTGCAGCTCTTAAAACATCTGCAGTTGGTGAATTTGAACCAGCAACTAAACCATCAGCATCTCCAAGTCTTACCATCATACAACCAAAAAATCTTGGTTCTGTAGTCATGATTTCAGTAGCTTCTTCCCTTGAAAGACCTTTTTTCTTTCTAAGCTCAACTAATTCATCAATATAAGCATCAATTTTATCAAAAGATTTTGGGTCTATAATAGTAGCACCCTCAATGTTTGCACCGCACGAAGCAGCATCACTTTTGATTGTATCTTCATTCCCAATCAAAATAACATTTGCAGTTTTTTCCTCTAGAACAATTTGAGCAGCTTTTAATACTCTTTCATCCTCAGATTCTGGAAGAACTATTGTTTTAAGCTCTTTCCTTGCATTCTCTTTTATACTCTCAATTAAACCCATTCAAGCTTCCTTTTTTGTAAAAATCATAAAATTATATTATTCAAACATAGCAAAAACATAGCATTAGTGTAGCATTTTGTAAAAAAAATTGTTCAAAAAAGCCTAGTGTGTATCAATATTGTACATATTTGTGTGACTGGTATAAGTTTTGGATAGTTTTGTTAGTTAGATTAGAATTGAGTTTAGTAAAAGGCTTAACCTTTTACTAACTCATAAGTATCATGTGCAATTACATATTCTTCATTAGTTGGGATTACATAAATTTTAACTTTTGAGTCATCACTGTTTATCTCTCTAGCTTCCCCTGATCTAATTGCATTTTTTTCATCATCAAGTTTTATTCCCATAAATTCAAGATTTTCGCAAACTTTTTCTCTAACTAAGTTTGCATTTTCTCCAATACCTGCTGTAAAACAAATTGCATCAACACCACCTAGAATTGCTGAATATGATGCAATATATTTTTTAATTCTATTTGTCATCATTTCAATTGTAATAATAGCTCTTTCATTACCTTCTTCAGCTTCTTCAATAACTTCTCTTAAATCTGAACTAATTCCAGATACTCCAAGAAGTCCTGATTTTTTATTTAGATAGTTATTAACTTCATCTCCAGTCATCCCTTTCTTTTCCATTAAGAAAGTTACAACGGTAGGGTCTAAATCACCTGATCTTGTACCCATTATTAAACCTTCAAGGGGAGTAAGTCCCATAGATGTTTCAACTGATTTACCATCTTTAAGGGCACAAACAGATGAACCGTTTCCTAAATGACAAACTATGATTTTAGATTCTTCTTTATTTAATAGTTTTTGTGCTTCATTTGAAACATAATAATGTGATGTACCATGAAAACCATATTTTCTTATTCCAAAATCTTTATAATCTTCATATGGTATTGCATACATAAAAGAAGATGCTGGCATTGTTTGGTGAAATGCAGTATCAAAAACAGCAACATTAGGTTTTGTTGGCATTAATTCTCTTGTTATTTTCATACCCATAATATTTGCAGGATTATGTAATGGTGCTAATGGAATAATTGATTCAAGTTTTGCAATAACATCTTCATCTACAATTACAGATTTGTCAAAAAACTCTCCACCATGAACAACTCTATGTCCAATTGCCTGAATATCATCTATTGAGTTTATTACTTTATCATCACCATGAGTTAAAATATTTATTACATTTAAAATTGCTTCTTTATGTGATGGCATATTATGATCGGTTTTTGTTTTATGACCATTTGCTATATGAACTATTTTTCCATCTATACCAATTCTTTCACAAAGTCCAGTTGCCTTTACTTCAGCTGTTTGTGGATTCATTAGTTGATATTTTAGGGAAGAACTACCCGAGTTAAGTACTAAAACTAACATTTTCTACCTTTTAAAAAATTTGGAATCATTATATCACAGGAATGCTAAATGAGTATTAGTTTGAATTTTTTATTTAATTTTAACTTTTGGTTGATTTTTTAGTTTAAGGAACATAAGTGCAGTCATAGTCGCATCATTGTACGCATCATGTTTACCCATAATTGGAATTTTTAAGTCATTTATTATCGTATCAAATCTCAGGTCAATATTACTTTGAGGAATCATCTCCATTTTATAGTCATGATATATAGCTGAAACTTCATATGCTTTATTTGGTAATGTGATACCTAATTTTGGTTTAATATATTTATTAATCATTGCAATGTCAAATTCTAAATAGTAACCAACTAGTTTTCTATTTCCTATAAATTCTAAGAAATCTTCTATTACTTTGTCTATATCTTCTGCATTTTCCAAGTCTATTTCTCTAATGTGATGAACTTTAATAGCTTCACTTTGAAGTTTTGTTTTTGGTTTAATAAATCTAACAAATTTTTTACTAGCAACTATAGTATTGTCTTTGATTAAAACTGCACCAATAGATACAATATCATCCTCTTTAGGATTTAATCCTGTTGTTTCACAATCAAAACATACATATTCATTTTCAATTGGCTTATCAAATAAACATTGGTATTTTAGGTCTTTTAAATTTTTTTTATTAAAATGATTTCTGATTTTATTAAACATAATTCAACTTATAATGCATTTCTAGTTTTTTCTTTAATTTATTTACGATTTTAAAACTGTCTTTTAATAAATCTTTCTCCATTGTTGTTAAATTGTCAGGATTTATAAAATTATCTATTTTTTCTCCACTATCAAGTTTTTGCAAATTTGATTTTAATTTAATTGTTAGAAGAAAGTTAAATGCTTGACTAAGCTCTGATGCAAATTCGTCATCTAAAACATTTAGTTTATTTAATTCTTTTATTCTTTTTTGTGTACTTGACCTTAAAATTTTATTCTCTAAAGATAAACTTCTAATACTTTGAACAATTATAAAGATTCCGCCTTTTTTTATATCAATCTCATTTTTATGCTCTTTATCATCTGAGTTAAAAACAAAACCATCAAAAAAGCCTAATGGCACATCAAAATCCATAATAATTTTTGCAAAATGCATATAAAATGTTTTTGATGTAGAGCCTATTTTAAATAGGTATTCTTTTAGATTATCCAATAATGTTCTGTCATCTGTTACAGCTAATGCATCATAAAAAATTGCAAGATTCATAAAGTTATCACCACTTGGTTTCATAATCCATTCATATATTAAGTCTTTAAAATCTTTCTCTCTTCTACACCAATATGGATTTGAAACCATAATATTCCCCTCACATCTAGGAAAACCAAAATCAACTAGATATTCAGTATATTCATGGGTGTATTTTAAAATATCTTCATCACTTAAAGTACAATCATCTGAAATAATAAGTGCATTGTCTTGGTCAGTTTTTAAAATCTGTTCCCCTCTACCTTCACTTCCCATTACTACTAAACAAGCTTTATTTTTTAGTTCATCGGGAGCAGTGATTTTAAAAAGTTTATTCATCATTTTTCTATTTAATTGATTAATTAATTTAGAGATGAATTCTACTTTTACACCTTTTGCATTTAAAGATTTAATAATCTTAATAAATGATTTGGAAGCATTTTTTAACTCTTCAATAGTTTCAGCTTTGTCAATTTCATTTGAAACAGAAAATGTATGTGTAGCAAAAAACGATGATAAAGAGATTTGGTCTATAATTCCAACAATTTCATCTTTATTATTTACTACAACTAATCTTTTTAATCCATGTTGAGTCATTATAAGTTGGGCATTAAATAAAAAATCATTTTCATTTACATATTTAATTCCTGAATTTGAAATTTTGCCAACTATTTCATCAAAGTCCATTCTATTTAATATTACTTTTTCTCTAAAGTCTGAATCTGTAACTATATGAATTTGTCCACCACTATCCCTTAAAAGTAGGGTTGGAACCTTTTCTTTTTTTATTGTTTTAACAGCTTCATAAATTGAAGTTTCATAGGGAACAATTACTGCTCTGTGAACATTTGCATCTTTAACCTTTGCAACCATAATATTTGCAAGCTCTTTATTCTTTTCATAATTTATATTTGCATTTAATTTTTGTGAAATAGATTGGAAGAAAAAACTCTCTAAAGCTCTATTTTTTCTAAGGGTTTTAATAAAAATATCTCTTGGTAAAGAGTAACAAATTGTTTCTTGTGCAGTAACAAAACTATTTTTTGAGAAATTTTCAATTAATGAAATGGGATCAAAAAACTCTTTATTTGAGTATATAGAAATAACTTCATCTTCATAAAGCTCTTGAACTAAACCTTTTATAATGAAGTATAAATTTTTAGGTTCCTCTTTTTCTTTTTGTAAAAGTTCACCTTTTTTTAAATATATAATATCTATATTATTAGAAAACTCTTCAAGTTCAGTTTTTGTTAGATTTTCGAAAGGGTGTATCCCTTTTATAAAATTACTTTGTTCATGTATACTCATAATAACTCTTTATATATAGATGATAAATTTTAACAGATTAATTATAAAAATTTATTATTTTTTAGCTTCACTAAAGGGTTAAAAACCCTTTAGTGTTTGAAGTTTTTAGTAAAAGTACTAAATTTAAGTTTAGTGTTCAACTGCTCCTGCTGAACCAATACCTGTATTTGCTCTAACATTTTGAGCTCTAAATAATTCTTTTTCTGCTTTTCCTCTTTCACTTGCATCAATTTTAGAGAAGAACCAAATTGCAACAAATGCAACTGTTACAGAGAAAAGTGCAGGGTGTTTATAAGGGAATAATGCTTCTGCATTTCCTAAAATTTGTACCCAAACAATTGGCCCAATAACAACAAGTGTAACTGCAGTTAATAATCCAGATAATCCACCTAAGAATGCACCTCTTGTTGTTAATCCTCTCCAGTAAATTGATAAGAAAAGAATTGGGAAGTTTGCAGATGCTGCAATACCAAAAGCAAGACCAACCATATATGCAATATTTTGTTGTTCAAATGCAATTCCTAGTGTAACTCCAACAATTCCAACAACAACAACTGTATATCTAGAAATTTTTACAACTTGTTCATCTGTAGCATTTGGATTAATTACATTTGAGTAAAGGTCATGTGAAATAGCTGATGCACCAGCTAGTGTAAGACCTGAAACAACTGCTAAAATTGTAGCAAATGCAACTGCAGAAATAAATCCTAAAAATGCATTTCCACCTAACATATGTGATAAGTGAATTGAAGCCATGTTATTTCCACCAAATAATTTACCATCAGTAAAATATTGAGCACCCTCTGCACTATTTAAAAATGCAATTGCACCAAATCCAACGATTGTAATAATAACCCAAAAGTAACCAACAAAACCAGTTGCATAAACAACAGATTTTCTAGCTTCTTTTGCATTTCCAACTGTAAAAAATCTCATAAGAACGTGAGGTAAACCCGCTGTTCCTAACATTAATGCCATACCAAGTGAGATAGCTGAAATAGGGTCAGATATAAATCCACCAGGTGCTAAAATAGATTCACCAGCTTTGTGGTTTTCTGTAGCTTTAACAGCTAATGATTCAAAAGAGAATCCAAAGTGGTATAAAACCATAATCGCCATAAAAGATACACCAGTTAATAGTAAACATGCTTTGATAATTTGAACCCAAGTAGTTGCTAACATCCCACCAAAAGTTACATAAATAATCATCATTACACCAACTAAGATAACTGCATATTCATATTCAAGTCCAAATAAAACTTGGATCAGTTTACCTGCTCCTACCATTTGTGCAATAAGATATAAAACTACAACAGAAAGTGTACCAAATGCAGCTAATGTTCTAATCTCTTTTTGACCAAGTCTATAAGCTGCAATATCAGCAAAAGTAAATTTACCTAAGTTTCTTAATTTTTCAGCCATAAAGAAAAGAATAATTGGCCATCCAACTAAGAAAGAAACAGCATAGATTACTCCATCATAACCTTTTAAATAAATTAAACCTGAAACACCAAGGAATGCAGCAGCTGACATATAATCTCCTGCAATTGCTAAACCATTTTGGAATCCAGTAATTCCTCCACCTGCAGTATAGAAATCAGATGCAGATTTTGTTTTTCTTGCTGCCCAAACAGTTAACCCTAAAGTAAACACGATAAATGCAAAGAACATTACAATAGCAGGAATGTTAAGTTCTCTTTTTGTTGCCTCAAATGTAGCATCTCCCGCTGCAAATGCACTTAGTGCAACAATAAAAATTAGTGCTAATATTCTCATTACATTAGATCCTTTACATCTTCTTTAATCTCATTATTTAAGTCTTCAAACTCACCATTTGCTCTTTTAACATAAATCACTGTTGTTAAAAAGCTAATAATTAAGATTGCAAGTGCAATAGGAAATGCTATTGTTGTAACACCTTCACCAATTTTTGTAGCTAATATTTCTTTGTTAAATGCAATTGTTAAAATATATGCATAAAACATAACAAGTACAAAAACACCTAACTTAATTCCAAAGCTATTTTTCTTTGAAACAAGCTCTTGATACTTAGGATTGTTTTCAATCCTTTCAACTAGTTCATCCTTCATCTTTTCCCCTTCTTTCTCTTATCTTTTCACGCCATAAGAGAGCTCTTTGATGATATAAGTCAAAATACAAGCTATTTTTCTGCGACTATATAGCACAGAAATAGCAAATTAGACAAAGTATTATTGCATAAAAAAAAGGGTAATGAACAAAAATTATACTAAATATGTAAAAAATATGTAAAATATGTAGAAAAGTAACAAGTAATAATAGTTATAAGTAGCCCTAATAATGGGGGTTTGTGAGCATTTTTTGTTCAAAGAGGGTAGCTTTACCCTCTTTGTTGTACAATAATTGTACAAAATGTATTTTTAATGGTCAACTGCTCCAGCTGCACCAAATCCAGTTTCAGCTCTAATATTTTGAGCTTCAAAAGCTTTCTTTTCATCTTTTGCTCTTTGTGAACTATCAGTTTTAGAAAATAACCAAATACCAATAAACGCAACAGTTACAGAGAAAAGTGCAGGGTGTTTGTAAGGGAATAAAGCTTCTTCATTTCCTAAGATTTGAACCCATACAATTGGTCCTACTATTACAAGAACAACAGCTGTAATAAGACCTAATAAACCACCGATGAAAGCACCTCTTGTTGTTAATCCTCTCCAATAAATTGATAAGAAAAGAATTGGGAAGTTAGCAGATGCTGCAATAGCAAAAGCTAGACCAACCATAAATGCAATATTTTGTTGTTCAAAGGCAATACCTAAAATAACTCCAATAATACCAATAACAATTACGGCATATTTAGAAATCTTAATCTCTTGTTCTTCTGTACAATTTGGATTAATAACTGATGCATATAGGTCATGTGAAATTGCTGATGCTCCAGCAAGAGTAAGACCAGATACAACTGCTAAGATAGTAGCAAAGGCAACTGCTGAAATAAATCCTAAGAAAACATTCCCACCAACAACATGTGATAAGTGAATTGCCGCCATATTATTTCCACCAAATAATTTACCATCAACAAAATATTGAGCTCCCGCATCTGAGTTTAAGAATACGATTGCACCTAAACCAATGATAGCAATTACTAAATAGAAGTATCCAATAAATCCTGTAGCATAAACAACTGATTTTCTTGCTTCTTTCGCATTTCCAACAGTAAAGAATCTCATAAGAACATGTGGTAAACCAGCAGTACCAAGCATAAGTGCAAGACCTAAAGAGATTGCAGAAATAGGGTCAGAAATAAACCCACCAGGTGCCATAATATCTTGTCCTAATTCATGTGTTTCAACAGCTTTTGTTGCAAGTGCTTCAAAGCTAAATCCAAAATGACTTAGCACCATGAATCCCATAAAAGTTACCCCTGAAAGAAGTAATACAGCTTTAATAATTTGAACCCATGTAGTTGCAAGCATCCCACCAAAAGTTACATAAACAATCATCATAATACCAACTAGGATTACAGCATATTCATATTCTAAACCAAATAATACTTGAATAAGTTTTCCAGATCCAACCATTTGTGCAATTAGGTATAAAGTTACAACAGCTAAAGAACCAAGTGCCGCTAATGTTCTAATCTCTTTTTGAGCAAGTCTATAAGCTGCAATGTCAGCAAAAGTAAATTTACCTAAGTTTCTTAGTTTTTCTGCCATTAAGAATAAAATTACTGGCCATCCAACTAAAAATCCAACTGCATAAACTAAACCATCATAACCTTTTAAATATACAAGTCCTGAAAGTCCTAAAAATGATGCTGCAGACATATAATCCCCAGCAATAGCCATACCATTTTGGAATCCAGAAATTCCTCCACCTGCAGTATAGAAGTCACTAGCAGATTTAGTTCTTTTTGCGGCCCAATAAGTAATACCTAATGTACCACCAACAAAAATAAAGAACATAATAATTGCAGGAATATTTAGTTCTCTTTTAGTTGCTTCAAATGAAGCATCACCAGCTGCAAATAAAGCAACTGCAAAAATTGAGATTAGTGCTAAAATTCTAAACATTATAATTCATCCTTTACATCATTTCTTACTTTTTCTGTTAATTGTTCAAACTCACCATTTGCTCTTTTAACATAAATAAGTGTTGTAAGGAAACTAATTACAATAATAGCTGCTGCTATTGGAAAAGCAATTGTCATAACACCATCACCTGTTTTAGTACCTAAAAGACTAGGTTCAAATGCGATAGTTAAAATAAATGCATAAAACATAACAAGTACAAAAATACCAAGTTTTACTGCAAAGCCAGTTCTTTTTTTTACTAATTCCTGATAATTAGGATTAGCTTTGATTTTTTCAACCAATTGGTCATTCATATACGCCCCTCTTTTAATAAATTTTCACCTACTTTAATACAAAATAGCATTAAAGTAGCACCTAGAAAACATTTGTGATTATAACAGCAATTAGTTTTGTTTATAGTGAAAGTGAATAATTATTCATTAAATAATGTAATAGATTTTTTCGTAAAGTAACAGTTAGGGGCAAAATGCTACGTTAATGCTATTTTTCCCATGTTTAGCCTGTATAGAAGGTAGAATTTGCTGGAGACATATCCCTAAGTTTTAGAAAAATCATTGAGGTCATAAGTGCATCATTTAAGGCATCATGTTTTCCTAATTCCGGAATATCAAGTTCTTTCATAATCGTATCAAATTTCAAATCAACAAATTCATAGTCAGAACTTCTTTTTCTTGTTTTAAAATACATTGAACTTACTTCAACTTGATGATTTGGTAATGATATACCAATATATTTTTTTGTATATTTTGAAATCATTGCTATATCAAATTTTATGTAGTAACCAACTATTGGTCTGTTTCCAATAAATTCTAAAAGTTGTCTAATGGCAACTTCTGGGTCAACTGCATTTTCTAAATCTATTGGTCTTATTTGATGGATTTTAATTGATTCTTCTGTTACCTCTTGTGATGGTTTTACAAAAATATTAAGTGTTTGTCTCATCAATATTTTGTTTTGTTTTATTATTACAGCTCCAATTGATAAAATCTCATCTTTTTTTGGATTTAATCCTGTTGTTTCACAATCTAAACATACATATTCATCAGTAGGGGGCTCATTAAAAAGATAAAGATATCTCTCATCTTTTAGGTTTCTAAGACGCCATTTATTCATTAATTTTTTTAACATTATGAAATCTTATCTATTTTAAATGTATACGTAATAAATTTTTTAAAATCATTAACAATTTTAAAACTATCTTTCAATAAATCCCTTTCAATTTTACCAAGCTTATGGGTATCTACTTCGTTATTGATTTTTACATTATCTTGAGCTTTTTGTAAATGAGCTTTTAGTCTTAGAGTGTTTAATACATCAAAAGCTTCAAGTAATTCATTAGCCATTTGGGATTCTAAAATCTTTTTTTGTTCTAATATTCTTATTCTATTTGTAGTTCTTGTTTCTCTAATTCTTTCCCTTAAAGCTAAACTTCTAATACCTTGTACAACAGGGAAAACACCAGTTTTTTTGATATCAATATTATGTGATTTTGTCATAAAGTTAGCAACTGTACTTGGTGTGTCAAAGGTTAACGTTGCCTTTGCAAAATATGCCATAAAAACATCTTTATCATGAAGTTTATTAAACAAATCATCTTTTAGATTAATTAAAAGTTCTTTATCCCCTGCAACAGCAAAGGCATCAAAAAAGATTGCTAAATCCATATAGTTTTGCATATCTGGGTTTTCAATCCATTTTTTAGTTTCTGATTTATATTCACTAACAGTTTTACACCAAAAAGGGTTTGAAACCATAATATTGCCCGGACATGGTGGATATCCAAAGTCAATTAAAGATTCAGTCATCTGTTGCATATAGGGTCTATATTGTTCAACATCAACGCCATCTTTTACAACTAAGGCATTATCTTGGTCCGTTTTCATAATCTGTTCATTTCTTCCTTCACTTCCCATTACAATAAAACATGCATCTTTTTGAAGCTCTTTTGGAACAATAAATTTATATAATTTTTTATAAACTTTTGTATTTAATTGACCAATTAAATTTGAGATATGATTTACTTTTACACCTTTTGCATTTAATGTTTTAATTGTATTTATAAATTCACTACTTGCTTCTTTTAACTCTTCAATTGTTTTTGCATTTTTTATTTTAGAATCAACTACATAAGTATGATTTGCAAAATGAGATAAAACATCAATTTGTTCTAAAATACCTACCATTTGACAATCATTGTCAACTACACCAACTCTTTTAATATTCTTTTTTATTAAAAGAGAAAAGGCATCAAATAAGTAGTCATCTTGATTTACTGCAAGTAAAGGGAAAATTGCAATATCTTCAACATGAATATTTAAATCTCTACCTTGAAGTAAAACTTTAACCTTTAAAAGTGAATCTGTAATAATCCCAAATTCTCCATTTTGTTTTTTTACAATAATTGTAGATGTATGGAATTCCATTGATTTTTCAATTGCATCAATTAGTTTTGTACCTTCTTCAACAATACATGGTGGATGTAATACTGTATCAGCAACCCTTGCAATCATAAACGAGGATAATTCAGAAGTATATTTCTTCTCTTTTAATGTTTGTAGTTTATTTACAAGGTTATTTAAAAAGAAGTTTTTAAAACCTTCATTTTCTTCTATTAGTTCTAAAAAGGCTATTTTTTCAATTTCATAACAAATTAAATCTTCATATACTTTAAAATTATTTTTTGTTTTCCCATAAATTAATGAGTTTGCATCAAAGGAGTCTTGTTGATGAAAGTCAACTAAAATCTCTTCATTTTCATTATATTCATGAACTATCCCTTTAATAATAATAAAAAAATGTTCAGGGATTCTTTCTGGGGTAATTAAAATTTCATCTTTCGGATAATATGCAATATCCATATGTTTTATACATTTGTCCATTTGCCTTTCATCTAATAATTCAAATGGATGAATTTGAGATAAAAACTCTTTTTGGTCTCTAAGACTCATTGATAATCCTTGGTATTTATTAAATTAATTATAGTGAAAATATATATTAAAAAAGTATTAATTGAGAGTAAAGCTTTAAATAAATTCATATATAAACCTTTTTTAAACAAAATATTTATATAAAAATTTAGATAAAAAAAAAGCCAACCCGAAGGTTGACTTTTAGTTTCTAGTGATCGTGTGCCTCACCAGCATTGTTAGGTAATCTAATAGATTCTACTAGATCTTGAATCTCTTGTGGAGGTTCAGGAGTCATTCTAGATACTATTAGCGCAACCACTAAGTGTAAGATTGTACCAACTGTACCGAATGATGCAGGAGCAATTCCTAGGAAGTAACCATCAGGTGTTCCTCCTCCCCAGATAAAGTACCAAGCATATCCAACAGTTGATAAAAGACCAACAAGAATACCTGCAATCGCACCTTCTTTGTTCATTCTCTTGTCAAATACCCCAAGGATAATTGTTGGGAAGAATGCCGCCGCAGCAATACCGAATGCTAATGCAACAACTTGTGCAACGAAACCTGGAGGGTTGATACCTAAGTAACCAGCTACACAAATTGCAGCGATTGCTGAGATTCTTGCCCACATTAACTCTGTTTTCTCATTTAAAGTAGACTTACCAGTAGTCTTATCTTTAAAGATTACTTGACCCATTAAGTCGTGTGAAATTGCTGAAGCAATTACAAGTAATAGACCTGCTGCTGTTGATAATGCTGCTGCAAGACCTCCAGCTGCGATGAATGCAATTACCCAGTTAGGTAAGTTTGCAATCTCTGGGTTTGCAAGTACCATAATATCTCTATCAACATAAAGCTCATTTTCAATTTTTCCAGAATTTTCAGCTGGTTTACCATTCGTAGTCGCTCTCTCTCCGTTTGGTCCAACATTAGTTCCATCAAATTGTGGTTTACCTTTAGCTCCATCAAATGCTGCACCTGGAGCATATTGAATTTTGCCATCACCATTTCTATCTGTCCAAGCTAATAGTCCACCTTGTTCCCAAGTTTTGAACCAGTTACCATTATTTGGAGTTCCATCTGCATGTTTAACTTCACCAGCAACAAACGCTTTATATTCTACGTTTTGTACATTCTTGATTAAGTTTAATCTTGAGAATGCAGCAACTGAAGAAATAGTTGTATACATGATTGCAATAAATACTAATGCCCAACCAGCAGAACTTCTTGCATCTTGTACAGTTGGAACTGTAAAGAATCTAACGATAACGTGTGGAAGACCAGCAGTACCAAGCATTAATGCAACTGTTAATAAGAACATATTTGTTAAGTTACCTGGATTAGTATATGCACTAAACCCTAAGTCAGTAACTGCGGTATCCAATGCATGCAACAGATAAGTTCCTTCAGGAATAACTTTAACTCCATCATGGAATGCAAATGTAGTTGATCCGAATAATCCTAATTGTGGTAAGAATGTATCAGTAACTTGTAATGAAATGAAGATTGCTGGAATCATATAAGCAAAAATCATAACAACATATTGTGCAACCTGAGTATAAGTAATACCTTTCATACCACCAAGAACTGAGTAGAAGAATACAACACCCATACCAATAAGTACACCAGTGTTTACATCAACTTGTAAGAATCTTGAGAATACGATACCAACACCTCTCATTTGTCCAGCAACATATGTGAACGAAACAAAGATAACCGAAATAACCGCAACAAGTCTTGCAGTATCTGAATAATATCTATCACCAACGAAATCAGGTACTGTAAATTTACCAAATTTTCTTAAGTATGGAGCTAGTAACATAGCAAGTAGAACGTATCCACCAGTCCAACCCATTAAGTAAGCACCACCAAAAGAACCACTAAATGAGATAATACCAGCAAGTGAAATAAATGATGCAGCTGACATCCAGTCTGCAGCAGTCGCCATACCATTAGCTACTGGGTGAACCCCACCACCAGCAACATAGAAATCTTTAGTAGATCCAGCTTTTGCCCAAAGTGCAATACCAATGTAGATTGCAAAAGAAATACCTACGAATAAATAAATTAATGATTGTAATTCCATTCCCACTCCCTTTTACTCGTGAACGCCGTATTTCTCATCAATACCGTTCATTAATTTCACATAAACGAAAATTAATGCAACGAATACATAGATAGAACCTTGTTGTGCAAACCAGAATCCTAATTTAACACCACTAATTTCGATAGTATTTAATTCATTAATGAATATAATACCGCACCCATACGAAACAACAAACCAAACTACTAATAGTTTAAGAATTGTTGAAATATTTTCTTTCCAATAAGCCTGAGCTTTTTCTGGACTCATATAGTACTCCTTTTTTAAGTTCACTAAAAAGATTAATCTCTTTAGTCATTCAACATTGAAAGTTTAATAGCTTAAGGTTGCAAAAGCGTAGCAATAAATATATTTTTTAGAAATTTTTTTTTAAACGTAGGAATAGAGTAGCAAATAGGCTTTAAAATAGCCTATTTGTGGGATTTGTTATGCTGAATAAAATCTGTCAATTTTATAGCCAAGACCTCTAATATTTTTGATAAAGTCTTCTTTTAATGCTTTTTTTAACCTAGAAATCTCTGCTCTTATTGTTGGATTGTCAATATTTTCACCTCTCCAGATGTCAATTCTAAATCTTTCAAAGTCAACAATCATATTAATATTAAGTGCTAAGATATGAATAATTTCTAGTTGTTTTTTTGTTAATGTTTGTGGTTCACCATTAAAATATAGTGTTTGCTTATCTTTTGAATAAGAATAGTTTTCAGAAAATCTAATATGAGAAGTGTTACTTTGATCTTTTTTAAGTATTTGATTGATTTTAATACCAAGCTCTTCTAAATGGAAAGGTTTTTTTATATATTCTCTACAACCTAAGTCATAAGCTCTTGTAATATCTTCTATATCATTTAAAGCTGTAATATAAATAGTTGGAATATAAATTTTCTTTTCATTTAATTCCTGAAGTATCTCAAAGCCATCTTTTTTTGGAACGTTAATATCAAGAATAAGTAAGTCGAAACTCATGTCAACTGTATTAACAACATCTTCACCATCTGTGAAACTTTCTACCATATGCCCAATATTTTTCAGATACTCTGAAATTGCATTATTAAGCATTAATTCATCTTCAAGAAGTAATATCTTCATTTATTTTAAACCTATAAGTGAATTTTGTATATTTATCGTTAGAATCCAGATTAATTATAACTAAATTCTTATCACATATCTCTTTTACAATTCTCAATCCTAATCCAAAGCCACCTCTAGAATTGTTTTCCCTATAAAAATCATCAAAAATCATATCAGTTGATTCAATTTTGTCAGAATTTGTTTTTACACTAAACTCTACATACTCATCATTAAAATAAGTCAGTCTTATATAAATTCCCGATTTTGCATATGAATATTTTATTGAATTTGAAATATTATTATCAACTATTCTTTGTAGTTCTGTTTTATTAAATTTAATATAAATATCTTCATCAATATTATTAATAAACTCTAAATCATTTGCAATGGCAATTCCATCAAAAAAGTTTAATCTTTCTTTTAAGTATTCAGAGAAGTTAATATACTCCTTTGGGTACTCAACTCTATCTTTTTTAATTAAATATGATAGGTCATCATAAATATACTGAATTATTTTTGCACCACTTTCAATATTCGAGATATATTTATTATCTGGAGTATGCATTTTAAGAAGGTCAATATTTGTTCTTATAATTGCTAGTGGAGTGTTTACCTCATGAACTGAGTTTTTTAAAAACTTTTTTTGAGATTCAATTAGATAAGTTAATTCTTTTGTTTGGTGTTCAACTGTTTCTTGAAGATTTTTATTTAAATCTTCTAACATATGTGTTTTATCTTTTATATTATGCATTGCATCATAGGCATAGTTAGCAATTACTTTAAATTCACCAAATATAAGCCTATCTTGATTAATTCTAGTATCATTTGTTTGGGTTTCTTTAAAATACTTACCTATCTCTTTTACATCGTTTACAATTAATAGTGTTGCATTTTTATAAATAAATATAGAATATAAAACTAACATTATTGTTAAAGATAAGATTTGTAAAATATAGTTTGATATTTTTTCATCGTATTCAATTTTCTTTTGTTTTACAATCTCTTCAATCTCATCAAGATAAATTCCTGTACCTATTGTCCAATTCCAAGGTTTATATGAAAGGGCATATGATATTTTTAAGGCATCATCTTTTATTACTGGTTTATACCATATATATTGTACAAATCCACCCTCTTTTTTTTGTGAAACTTCAATTATTTCTTTGATAACTTTTTTACCTGAGGGATCTGTAAATTCATATAGGTTTTGACCAATCTTTACATTTGATATTGGATAGTATAGTAGGGTACCATCAAAGTCATATACAAAAATATAATCATTTACATCTTTAGTATCTCTCATTAGCTCTATGGCATTTAATAAATCACTTTTAATCTCTTCTTCTGGTTTTATACCTTTAAATTTCTTATGGTAATATTCTATAAATTTTAGTGTTTTTTTTATATCTTCTTTAATAAGTTCTTTTTTCTTACTAGCATGATCATTTTTTATAATTTCAATTTTTTCTTGGAACTCATCAAAGGCATTTTCAATAATAATAAAAGTAAATGAAGAGGTTAGTATTACAATAAAAATAATACTATATAAAATCAAGTGATATAACGATTTTGCCTTAATCATAATTGCAACGCCCTAATTAATAATTAAATTAGAATAACAAAATATAAATAAAAAACATATAAACTGCAAGGGGGGGGAAATAAATAAAAGTAAATGGCGCGGTTGACGAGACTCGAACTCGCGACCTCCTGCGTGACAGGCAGGCATTCTAACCAACTAAACTACAACCGCAACATTTTTGAATGGTGGTCGATATAAGACTCGAACTTATGACATCTACCTTGTAAGGGTAGCGCTCTACCAACTGAGCTAATCGACCATGGTGACCCGTGAAGGATTCGAACCTTCGGCCACCTCCTTAAAAGGGAGATGCTCTACCAGCTGAGCTAACGGGTCGCTCATGAAATAAATATATAAAAGTGGCGCGGTTGACGAGACTCGAACTCGCGACCTCCTGCGTGACAGGCAGGCATTCTAACCAACTAAACTACAACCGCACACTTATACATAAATGGTGACCCCTAGGAGACTCGAACTCCTGTGGCATGGATGAAAACCATGAATCCTAACCGCTAGATGAAGGGGCCATTTAATAGACAATAAATTTTTAGTTCTTTAAAAACTGTACATCTAGTACACTTTTTAAATTCATGGTGGTCGATACAAGACTCGAACTTGTGACATCTACCTTGTAAGGGTAGCGCTCTACCAACTGAGCTAATCGACCTTTTATATGATGGTGACCCCTAGGAGACTCGAACTCCTGTGGCATGGATGAAAACCATGAATCCTAACCGCTAGATGAAGGGGCCAATATCAATATAAAAAATGGTGACCCGTGAAGGATTCGAACCTTCGGCCACCTCCTTAAAAGGGAGATGCTCTACCAGCTGAGCTAACGGGTCGCTCTTTAATTTAACCGCTTTAGTTAAATTGGAGTGGAAGTATACTGATTTATTTTTTATTTGTCAAGGGTTTTTTGAAAAAATTTTAAAATTTTTTTCAAAGAGTATTTTGCGCTTTGAATTTGCACCTCTTTTCTACTTCCTTCAAAGTGGCAAATCTCAATATTTTTCTCTAAATTTTCATCACATACCCCAATTACAACAGTACCAACTGGCTTATTTTTTGTTCCTCCATTTGGACCTGCAATTCCACTTATTGCTATAGCATAATTTGCATCAAATTTTTTTATTACACCCTCTAACATCTCATCTACAACTTCAATACTAACTGCTCCATGTTCATCTAAGGTTGATTCTTTAACATTTAGCTCTTGTGATTTTATTTTATTTGAATAACTAACTATTGCTCCATTAAAAATATCAGAAGAACCAGAGATCTCTGTAATCATTGAAGCAACTAATCCACCTGTACAGCTTTCAGCAGTTGTTATAGTCTTTTTATTCTCTCTTAGAAGGTTTTGTAGTAATAGAAGTTCTTTTTGTGTCATAAATTGAGATTCTTGCATTTATACTCTTTATATAATGTATAAGGAAGATTCCTTATACATATTATTCTTGATCGTCTGTTAATTCTTCTTTAAATTTCTTTTCATCAAATGTTAAATTTAAATGTTCGCAAACGTGTTTAATATCTCTTTCTGCATTTCCTAAACATGATGTTGCTCCTGGAGATGGTGTCATATTAAATAAAATTCCATCACCTGGGTTAATTGATGCTTCACCAAGCATTAGTTTTTGTTCATCTTTATTAAGAACTTGTGGTCTAACTCCTCCAAATCCTTTTGCATATTCAATATCATCTACACTTAGAGATGGAACAATTTTTCTAGCATCTTTTACAAATAGTTTTTTGTTTATTCCAGGAACTTCAAATAAGAAGTTTCTAAATACATAATTTCTAATATCTGAATCTTTTAATAAATCCCAGAAAATTTTAATTGTATTTCCATCGATATTCATTGTTTTTAAACATTGACCAAAAGATTTAAAAATACCTTTATATCTTTCAAGAACTAATAAAGCTAAAGCTGTAGGTCCAAATCTAGTTTTACCATCACAAAGAATATCAGGGTCACCGTGTAATGCAGCAAATGGTAATTTTGGATTTTGTACCATATATACTTTACCATTTAAAAATTCACCACTTGTAATATAAAATGATCCTGCCATTGATAAAGAACCCATATGTTTACCATAACCCATTTTATGAGCTAAGTATAATGAATGTGCTCCAGCATTTACAACAACAAAATCAGCAGTGAATACTGAACCACTAGTAGTAGTTAATTTAAATTTACCATTAACTCTTTCTATCTCTTCAACTTCTGCATTATAAAAAATATCAGTTTTTGCTTCTTCTTCTTGTGCAGCTTTTGCTAACTCTTTTGTCATTGCACCAAAGTCAACAGTAGTATATTCACTTTGTGTTCCCATTGCAATGATTGGTTCAGGTCTATCTTTTGTTTGCTCTTTATCTGCATAAACAAGTTTTGGCTCAAGTTCTCTTAATTTCTCTTTATCCCATAATTCTAAATAAGGGAAAAGTTCTTTAAATTCTTCATATCTATTTTTAATAAATTCAACTTCTTTATCCCCAACACCTAATGCCATTTTTTGATGAGCAAACATAATTTTATCTTGTAACCCTCTCATTAAGTTAAACTTAACAATCATATTTGCTGTTCTTTTTGTAATTTTTGCTTTGTCAAGTGTATAGTTAGTCTCAATATCACCAACGTGAATTGTTTGAGAATTACTAGTCCCTTTTGAATTCAAAGTTGCTAAATCTTCATATTTTTCTAACATACAAATACTTTTTGCATCTGTATATCTTGCTAGTTCATAGAATAAAGCAGCACCTGAAATACCACCACCTACAATAACTACTTCATAATGTTTAGTATCCATCTATACCGTCCCTGTTGTACATATTTTTGATTTCAAAGATGATTTTAGCAGAATATCGAGTAATTTTACTAAGAAGGTTAATTCAATTTTCTTTTAATGCTAAAATTATGCGTTATAGTAACATTTTGTTCATTTTTCCTCAATTAAACTTATACACAATATGTGTACAAATGAAACAATTTTATGTATATTTTAACATTAATTTTTATTTTGTACAATTTTTGTACATGGCTATAAAGTTTTGAGTATAAAACTTTATAAACTTAACTTAACTAACTATTAGATATAATCTGCGATTTATAGAATTAAGAACAAAATACAATTTAAGGTATTAAATAATGGATTACAAAGATAGTTTACTATTACCAAATACAAAATTCCCAATGAGAGGGAATTTACCTCAGAATGAGCCAAAGAGATACGAGCTTTGGGATGAAAATAAAGTTTACGACAGAATGAAAGATAATAGAAAAGGGAAAGACTCTTTTACACTTCATGATGGTCCTCCATATGCAAATGGTCATATTCATATTGGACATGCATTAAATAAAATCTTAAAAGATATAATTGTTAAATACCACTATTTTAATGGTAAATCAGTTAGATATGTTCCAGGTTGGGATTGTCATGGTCTTCCAATTGAACAAAAAGTTGAAGAGAAAATTGGGTCGACAAAGAAAAAAGAACTTCCTAAATCAAAAATTAGAGAGTTATGTAGAGCTCATGCTTCTAGATTTATTGATATTCAAAGAGATGAGTTTAAAAAACTTGGTGTAACAGGTGACTGGGATAATCCATACCTTACAATGGATTTTAAATTTGAAGCAAATATTTATAGAGAACTTTGTGCAATTGCAAAACAAGGTTTATTAGTTCAAAGAAGTAAACCTGTTTATTGGTCATGGGCAGCTCAAACTGCACTAGCTGAAGCTGAAGTTGAATATGAAGATAAAACTTCTCCATCTATTTTTGTTGCATTTAAACATGAAAAGTTAGATGCAAGCGTAATTATTTGGACAACAACTCCTTGGACACTACCTGCAAATACAGGTATTGCTTTAAATGGTGAAGAGGAATATGTATTAACTTCAGATAAATTTATCGTTGCACGTAAACTTTATAACTCTTTAGTTGAGCAAGAAGTAATTTCTGGTGAAATAGTAGAATCAGTTAATCCAAAAGAATTAGAAGGCACTCATGCAATTAATCCTTTAAATGGAAGAGAATCAAAAATCATTTTAGGTGAACATGTTGAAATGGATGCTGGTACAGGTGCCGTTCATACAGCTCCTGGTCATGGTGAGGATGACTATAAAGTAGGTTTAAGATATGGACTTGATGTATTAATGCCTGTTGATGCTGAAGGTAAATATGATGAAACTATTGTTAGAGAAAAACTATTTAATGATACTGATAAATATTTAGGTGTTCATGTATTTAAAGCAAATACAATGATTTTAGAAGAGTTAGGTGAAGCTTTATTAAAACATGTTGATATTAGACACTCATATCCACATTGTTGGAGAACTCATAAACCAATTATTTTTAGAGCAACTAAACAATGGTTTATCTCTATTGATGATGAGTATGGTGAGCAAAACAAAACATTAAGACAAAATGCCTTAGATGTAGTAAATAATTTAACTTTCTACCCAGAGTGGGGAAGAAATAGATTAAAATCTATGTTAGAAGGACGTCCTGATTGGTGTATCTCAAGACAAAGAGACTGGGGTGTGCCTATTGCATTTTTTAGAAATAAAAAGACTGATGAAATCATTTTTGATGAAAAAGTATTAAACTATACTGCAATGATTTTTGAACAAAAAGGTTGTGATGCTTGGTATGATTTAGAGATTTCTGAATTATTATATCCAGGAAGTGGATTAAACCCTGATGATCTAGAAAAAACAATGGATATCTTAGATGTATGGTTTGATTCTGGTTCAACTCAAAATGCTGTTTTAAGAAGTAGAAATTATGATGCAGGTACATTCCCAGCTGATATGTATTTAGAAGGAAGTGACCAACACAGAGGTTGGTTCCAATCTTCACTTTTAACAACTCTAGCTTCTTCTGAAATAGCACCTTATAAATCGATTTTAACACATGGATTCACTGTTGATGAAAAGGGTGAAAAAATGTCTAAATCTAAAGGTAATGTTGTTGCACCTGAAAAAGTTATGAAGCAGTATGGAAGTGAAATTTTAAGATTATGGGTTGCAATGAGTGATTATCAATCAGATTTAAAAATTTCTGATAATATCTTAAAACAAAATGCTGAGCTTTATAGAAAGATTAGAAATACAGCAAGATTTTTACTTGCAAATGTTAGTGACCTTGAAGAGATTGTAGCAATTGATAAAATGGGACCACTAGATAAGTGGGTTTTAAATAAAGCTAAAAAAACATTTGATGAGATTGAAGCAGCATTTTCTATTTATGAATATTCTAAAGGTTTAAATAAATTAAATAACTTCTTAGTTGTTGATTTATCAGGTATCTATTTAGATGTATGTAAAGATAGATTATATTGTGATGATAAAAATGATATTCATAGAATTGCATCTCAAAGTGCAATGGCAATTATCCTTAAAAAATTAATCTCAACTATTGCATGTATATTAACTTATACAATGGATGAATTGATTGAATATGCTCCATCATTTATAAAAGGTGAGGCAAAAGATATCTTTGATTTTGATAGGGTTGAACTTCCTGAAGTTGAAAGCAATCTTAATGAAGAGATTTTATTATTAGCTAAAGAAAAGTTTAGTGAAGCTATTGATACACTTAAAAAAGAAAAAGTTATTAAATCAACTTTAGAGTTAGAAATTTATACTACTTCAAAAGATATCTTAGATTTAGAAAGAGTTGAAGCTGAAGATTGGTTCTTGGTTAGTTCTATTACAAGTGAAGCGCAAGAAGATGTTTTAGCAAGTTTTGAAATTGAAGATGTTAAATTCACTGTTGCACGTGCAAAAGATGCTAAGTGCCCTAGATGTTGGAAGTTTACTTCAAAAAGTGAAGAAGAACTTTGTTCAAGATGTGAAGAAGTATTAAATTAATATGTTTGAACAAGAAGTTACATTAACATTTATTTTTTCTACAATAGCAGTGATATTACTTTTCACTGCTATTGGAATAGTTTATGTAAATAAAAAAGCAAAAGAGGTAAAAGAAAAAGATGATGCCATTTAGCGATGAAGATCTAAGACCACCAGTTAGTTCAATTGTTGAAAAAAAAATAGCACCTATGCTAGCACGTGATGGTGGAGCTATTCAACTTTTAGATATAATTAATGGAAGAGTATTTATACAATTACAAGGTGCTTGCGTTGGTTGTAGTGCTAGTTCAAGTACTTTAAAATTTATAGTTGAGAAAGAATTAAAATCAGCAATCCATCCTGAATTGGAAATAGTAAATGTTCCTCAAGGAATGGAAAAAAATTTACAGGAGCTTTAATGATAAATGAGAGTAGATTATTGAATGAAGCAAATTCATTTTTTCTTGAAAGGAAATTTGATAAGGCTTTATTTCTATATTCACAACTATCATCAAACTTTCCAAGCAATAGAGAATATCCAGTTTATGCCTTATTCTGTGATATTGCAAGTGAAGATGAAGAAAAAGCTTTGTCTTTATTTGATTATTTTAGTGTTGCTAAGAATGAAAATATTGAAGAAGCACTTTCTTATGTAGAAGATACAATAAATGCATATGATGGTGATGTCGATAAGATGATGGAAATTCTCTCAGATTTAACAAGTTCGACAATTGATAATCTAGATGCGATTAGATATGAAGATTTTAAAAAATTGATTGAATCTCGTGGTTCTTTTAAAATAGCTTTTGAAGATATAATGTTTTCTACAAAAGTTGCAATTGAATCAAAAGAGGATTTTTTTGATTTTGTTAATAGATTAATTGATAATGATTTTAATAGTACAGCATATTCATATTTAGATGGTTTCAATGAGTATTTTGCCTATGATACTAAAATAGAAGAGTTATATAAAAAATTAGAAGAGAAAAAATTTGCAACTAACCATAAACAATAAGATTTATACTGATAATTCACAAGAGGTTGATGAATCAAAAATATTTGTTATTTCAAAACAAAATGAGAAGTTTGTTGAATCTGCAAAACAAAATGGATGTAAAGAGTTTGTTGAAGCTAAAGATTTAAAAAATCATCTTGACATGAGTAGTATCAAGGTTATTGGTATAACTGGAACTAATGGAAAAACTACAACAGCAGCAGCTATATATTCAATACTTCTTGACCTTGGCTATAAAGTTGCTTTACAAGGAACTAGAGGGTTTTTCATAAATGATGAAAAAATGGAAGATTATACCCTTACTACTCCGGTTCAACTTGGAAATTTTGCACATATAAAAAAAGCTATGGATAAGGCTTGCGAATATTTTGTTATGGAAGTAAGTTCCCATGCAATTGAGCAAAAAAGAATTGAAGGTTTAGAGTTTGAACTAAAAATTCATACAAACATCACTAGAGATCATTTAGATTATCATAAAAGTATTGAAGAATATATCAATGTAAAGAACTCTTTTTTAAGTGATGAAACAAAAAAACTTATTAATAAAGATGACCCCGTGGTTAAGTTTAATCCTAAAAATGGATACTCTTATGGTATGGAAAATCCATCAACATATAATGTATCGGCTTACTCATTTAAAAATGGTATGAACGTTATGTTTTCAAAAATTGAGGATATGTACTCATTTTCATCTCCTATGATGGGTATTTTCAATATTTATAATCTTTTAGCTGCAGTTGCTGCAGTTGATATTGTAAGTGAAAAAAATCTTGAAGAGATTTGTGAAGTAGTTGATAATTTTGCAGGGGTTAGTGGAAGAATGGAAACTATAAGTGAAGAGCCTTTTGTTATTGTTGATTTTGCACACACTCCTGATGGTATGAAAGAAGTTTTACAAAGCTTTAATCACAAAGATATCATTGTAGTTTTTGGAGCAGGTGGAGATAGGGATCAAGAAAAAAGACCTCTTATGGGACAAGTAGCTTCTAATTTTGCAAAAACTATTATTGTAACAAGTGATAATCCTAGATTTGAAGACCCTGATTTAATTATTGAAGATATTTGTAAGGGGATTAAAAATAAAGATAACCTAATAATTGAAATAAACAGAAAAGAAGCTATTAGAAAAGCTATAGATTTAGGGAAAGAAAACCCTAATAGTGTGGTTTTAATTTTAGGAAAAGGTGATGAGCCATATCAAATAATTTATGATAAGAAATTTCCTCTTGTTGATAAAGAAGAGGTTTTAAAGCATATTTAATGATATGCTCTTATTAAAACCCCTTTATTATTCTCTTTTGATTTTACATAATAGTTTGTAGGTGTTAAAACTATATCTTCACCTAAAATCTCTTTTATCTTCCAAGATACTTCAAGAACTCTTTCCCTAGAAAGTCCCCTTAACATGTACTCTTTTACTTTTTCAACATAGTTTTTGTTATCATTACTTAAAACTTTTTTCATCCCTTCAAATAATTGATTATCTTCTTTTGACATTACAGGTATTACTTCAAACCTAATTGCATCTTTATTTTTATCTAAAAAAGCTTTAAGTTGTTTTATACATGTTTCATCAGGTTTAGAGTTAGCTTTCTTAAAATCGTAGCATTTTAAAGTATTAAATTTTAAAGAGTTATAGAACTTTTTGAAATTACCTTTTTCTAATATAACCTCTTTTTCGACAATTTGTTTTTGAACTACTGTTTTTATAATCTCTTTTGGCTCATTTTGCTTATTATCAATTGTTTTAAAGTGTTCTTCTTTTTCACTCTTTTTTTCAATTTCATTTTCAACTTCTTTTACAACTTTATTAAGTTCCTCTTTAACAACTTGCTTAATCTCATTTGTTTTTGGCTCTTGTGTATCTGCAGTTTGAATTTGTACTGTTTTTGTATTGAAGTTGTCACTTGTAAATAGATATATTGTTAATATTAAAAGTAAAGCAGCAACTGTAGAAACTAGATAAAGTAAAAGATTTGATTCTTTTTCTTCGTTATGTTCTTTGTCTTTTATAAAAGGGATTTTAACTTCTTCTGTTGTTTTATTTTCCTTTGGTTCTTCTTTTTTTTCTTTTTTCTCAACTTCTTTTGTTTCTTGTTCCTCTTTTTCTCTTGTTTCTTTTATATTTTTTGTTTCTTCTTTTAATTTTTTTTGAATATCTTCTGTACTTAAAGTATTTGTCAAAGCCTCTTTTAACTGTTCTTCTTTATTTTTTTGCATCAATTGTCCTGTTATTAATAATAAGCCTTTAATATAAATCCACTATTATCTTGCTTCGATTTTACATAATAGCTATTTGAAGTTAATATTATATCATTTCCTAGAATTTTTTTCATTTCCCATAAAAGTTCAGAAATTCTTTTAGTAGATACGCCATTTAGTAGTAGGTCTTGAGTGTTTTCGTCAAATTTTTCAAAGGCTTTTATATCCTTTGAACTTAAAACAGGAATAACTTGAAATCTTAAAGCTTTTTGGTTTTCATTTAAAAAACTTTCAAATTTATTAGAACAAACACTTGGAATAGTTGTTGATGCACTTTCATATTCATAACACTTTAAGACTTTCGAGTTTTCACTAAAGTAAAGTTGCTTAAAATTCTTATTTTGTTGATTATTGTTAAGTTTTTCAATTTTAATTTTTAATTGTTTATTTTCTTTTTTTAGTTTTTCTAACTCTTGAGTATCTTTTATTGCAATTTTCTTTATTTTTAGCTCATCAAGCTCTTTTTTGATTCTTTTATTATCTTCATTTAATACAACATTTTCTTTTATAATTTTTTTGTATTTTTGTGTATCATTTGAATTTGTTTTTTCATTTTTTATATCAAAATACATCACTGCAAAATAGATTGCAATAACAGCAAGAATTAATAATAAAATAAAATTTAAAGGTGAATGATTTTCCTCAACTGGGTCTTTATTTTCATTTAAAATTGAATTTAATTCTTTACTAATTTTTGCCATTTTATTGCCTATTTTTTAAATATATATAAAGTATCAGTGAAATAATAGCAAAAAATAATGGAAAAAAGAATAAATAATTTTTTAATGTGACTTTATTGTTTTCTATCTTACTTTTTTCCAAATTATCAATCTCTTGATATATTAAACTTAAGTCCTCTTTGGTGTAGGCAATATATGATTTACCACTTGTTTGTTTTGCAATAGCATTTAGCATAATCCTATTAGATTTTCCAATTCCTACTGTATAAACTTTTATTGAGTATTTTTTCAATAGTTTTATAATCACTTCTAAAGGGATAGTACTTGAATTATCTTCACCATCACTAAGTAATATTATGATTTTAGATTTTGCCTTTGAAGATTTTAGAACCTTAACTGATGTTGCAAGGGAATCAATCATAGCTGTTTTGTCCCCTACAATACCAACTTCTAAGTAATCAATTATTGATTTCTGAGCTTCTTTGTCAAAACTAAGGGGAGTTGCCATCATAACTGAAGTTCCAAAAACTACAATTGCAACATTATCATTGACTCTTTTAGGTAGAAAATCTTTCACAATATCTTTTACAACTGTAAATCTATCTTCATTATGATTTTCTTTGTTTAATCCTAACTCTTTCATAGAGCCACTTGTATCTAAACTTAAAACTATATCTATACCATCATTTTTTATAATTTGGGTGTTTAATTGTTTATAGGGTGAACTAAGAGCTATAACAGAGCCAATAACAACAAAATATTTTAATAGATTAATTAATAAAGTACTTTTGTGTTTACTATTTTCAAATATTTCTAAATGGGGAATTATATATGTTGGGATTTTTGCTTTACAATATATTGAACAAATTATAAATATAGGTATTAAAACTAAAAAGAAAGGAAATTCAAAACGTAAATCAGTAAAAAAATCAAACATCTACATTATCCATAAATCTACCAAATAAAATCTTTACTTCATCACTTAAAGGTGCAACTTCTTTTTTGTATTTAAAAGATTCTAACTCTTCAATAAGTTCATCTGATAGTTTTTTATCCCTTGGGCTAATTGCTAATAGTCTTGCATATTTTGTAATAACATAGGCACTATTTTTAGAATCATTTAAATCTAATTCTTTTAATGTTTTATAATAGTGTTTTCTTTTATCTTTTTTTCTATATTTGAAATATTTATAAAGTAAAAAAATAAATATAAAAAACAAGATTACACCTAAAATCCACAGGGTAAAATAGATATATAATGAAAAATCGGGAATCTCAACGAGTTTTTTTATATCATGTATTTCAATTTCATTCATTATTTCATTAACCTTAATAGTTTAGGTAAAGGGTCTTCATTTGTGTATATTTTTATAAATTTTATTCCACACTTTTGAAAATGTTCATATAGAAGATGGTCATTATTTTTTATCTCTTTTTTATATTTTAAAATTGTAGATTTATCCAATATCCCTTCGAATGTTTTATTTGTACTTGGGTCTACAAGATTTACATTTCCTAATTCAAAAGGATTTTCTTCAAAGGGATCCCTTAATATTATTGATATAATTTCATGCTTTCTACTTAAAACTCTTAAATCTAAGTCTTTTATATTTAAAAAATCACCTATTAAAAAGATGATAGATTTTTTTCTGATTTTTCTAAGAAGTTCATTACAAATATTTTTATAACTTAGATTTTGTCCTAAACTTGGATAGTTGAATATCTTATCACACATTAAATCAACTGAAAAATTTCTTTTTGATTTTTTTGTACAAAGTTGTAATTCTTCATTTGCTATAAAAGAGCTAAATGGGTCACTTTGTTTTACACAGGAATATCCTAAAATAGCACAAATTTCAGTTAATAAATCTTGTTTAAATCTTTTTGAACCAAAATACATAGAACCATTTAAAATTGGAATTATATTTATATTTAGTTCTTTTTGGGCATGGAAAACTTTTACATAGGGTTTTCTAAATTTAGCACTTATAACCCAATCAATTTTTTTTACATCTTCACCATATTCATACTCTTTTAATTCCATAAAATCATAACCTTCACCTTTTAATAAAGATGAGTTATTTCCAATAATTTCTGAAAAGATATTTCTTCTTGTTTTAATAAGTATTTTTTTTAGGTGATAATTCATATCTAACTATTATGGGATATCAATTTTTTCTAAAATTTTTTGAATTAAATCATCAACTTTTATATCCATAGCTTCAGCTTCATAACTTAAGATTATTCTATGTCTTAAAACATTTTTAGCAACTAAAGCAATATCAATTGGACTTACATAATCATTTCCTCTTATAAAGGCCATAGCTTTTACTGCTTTAAACATATCAATAGTTGCCCTTGGACTTGCCCCAAATTGAATATAATCTTTTATCTCTTCTAAATTATAGTTTTCAGGTTCTCTTGTTGCACAAATAATATCAACAATATACTCTTCAAGCTCTTTATCTATATGAACTTTTAAAACCTCTTTTTTTAAATCCCTTAAAGTGTTTTTATCAATAACCTTATTCATTTCAAGAATCTCATTTGCTGAAACTCTTTTTGCTATTTCATACTCTTCCTCTTTTGAATTGTATCCTACCACTATTTTAAACATAAATCTATCAAGTTGCGCTTCAGGTAAAGAATAAGCTCCTTCTTGTTCTATAGGATTTTGTGTTGCTAGTACTAAAAATGGTGCTTCTACTAAAAAAGTATCATCTGCAATAGTAACTTGCCTTTCTTGCATAACTTCTAATAGGGCTGATTGAACTTTTGCAGGGGCTCTATTTATCTCATCTGCTAATAAAAGGTTTGTAAAAATTGGACCTCTTTTTATTTTAAATTCACCCGTTTTCATATCATAAATTTGAGCACCAATAATATCACTTGGCAATAAATCAGGTGTAAACTGGACTCTTTTAAAGTTTAAATCAATTACATTTGCTACAGTTTTAACTGTTGTTGTTTTAGCAAGGCCTGGAACTCCCTCTAATAAAATATGACCATTTGTTAAAAGTCCAATTAATATGGCATCAACCATATCACCTTGACCAATTATTACTTTTGAAATCTCATTTTTTATATTTGAAATTATGTTGTTATCCATTAGTTCTCTTTTTTATTAATTGAGCGTATTTTATCAAAAGGAAAATTTAAAAGCAAAAAGATAAATAGTTTATAAAAAGTAATTTTAAAAGATATGATTAAAAAGTAGACAAAAATTATCCTATTTAATTTTTTATAGGGTGTATAATCAAAAAAATGATTAATAGGTTTTACTACTTTTTAATAATTGTAGTATTGGTAACTGTTCTTAAAAAAGAACCACCCTTTAGGAGGATGACATGAATAGAATTTATGACATAGCCGTTATTGGTGCCGGACCTGCAGGAATCGCAACTTCATGTGAAGCTGTGATTTTTGGTTTAAAAAATATTTTGGTTTTAGAAAAGAGTGATAATCACTCAGATACTATCAGAAAATATTTTAATGACAATAAGCCAGTTGATAAAGACTGGAAAGGGATAGAAGTAGACCTTAAAGGACATATAGATTTTGAAGATGGAACTAAAGAGAGTACTTTAGACCTTTTTGATGATGCCTTAGAAAAAAACCTTATAAATGCAAAATTTAATACGGAAGTTTCTAGGGTTAAAAAATATGGTAATTTATATAAAATCATTACTACAAATAAAGAGATGTATTTAGCAAAAAATATTGTTGTTGCAATTGGTAAAATGGCAAAACCTAATAAACCAAGTTATAAAATACCATCAACTCTTAGAAAAAAAGCAAATCATACAATAGCAGACTGTAAAGGAAATGAAGAAGTTTTAGTTGTTGGTGGTGGAGATAGTGCATGTGAATATGCATATTTTATCCATCAAGATAATATAGTTACTTTTAATTACAGACGTGAGGAGATAACAAAAGCAAATCCAAAAAATGTGAAAAATCTAATGGATTGTGCCCAAGATGGTGAGATTAAACTTATGCTTGGAGTTGATATTGAAAAACTTGAAGATGAAGATGGACAGTTTAAAGTGTTTTATACAAATGGAGAAATTAAAAAATATGATAGGATAATTTATGCTTTAGGTGGAATGACACCAAAAGAGTTCTTAAAAAATTGTAGTGTTCTTTTAGATGAACAGGATAAACCAGTTGTTGATGAACATAATTTAAATTCAGAAGGTATCTATTTAGCAGGTGATATTGCAGGTGATATTGGTGGTTCAATTGCTTTAGCATTAAATCATGGATACAATATTATTAAAGATTGTGCTTATGAAAATGAAATACACCATGCAATAAGTGCATAAATAAAATATACTTTAATTTTCTTCCCTATTTTCAAGCTTTGGTATTAGGGAAGAAAAATATTCTAATAAATAAGTAGATTTCATAATATTTATTTCGTATTCCAATAATCTTGTGCTTCCTTTGAAAGTTTTGATAAATAGTTATCGAAGTCTCTTATATTAACATGTTTTCTCAATGCAGTAGCAACATTAATAATTGCTGTATCTGGTGAAAAATTGTGTTCATGTCTTACAGATTTTACCTCTTTAGTCATCTCTTCTCTATCTTTAAATGGCACTTGTTTCTCTTCCACATCCCATTCAGCAATAAATAAAGCTAGTATTAAGGGAGGAAGTACATATGCAAATTCTATGGCTTCTTTAAATGCAAGTCTTCTTCTAAATGTATGAAATACACCTACAACAATATTATATACCATATGGGTAGTTTGAACATTGCATTCAATAGCAGCATCTTTCATAAATGACTCAAAAACTTGTTGGGCTACTCTATATTCAGGTGGTACTGGCAAATTGGCTCCTAATAATTTATTTGTATATTGTCATTATATTATCAAAATTAATTAAAAAAAATTTTTAATTCATCAATTACTTCATTGGGTTTTTCTTCAGGTAAAAAATGTCCACAAGGCAGTGTCTTTCCTTGTACATTATTTGCATAATCTTGCCAAATTTTAATTACATCATAGGTTTTATTTACAAAACCTTTCTCTCCCCACAAAACCAATAATGGGGTATTTAATTTCCTATTTCTTGTCTTTTCATCATCTATCATATCGATTGATGCTGCCGCTCTATAATCTTCACAGCTTCCATGGATTGAAGCTTCATCATAACATCTTATATACTCATTTATTGCCTTATCATCAAACTTTTCTTCAAAGGCTATATCTTTGTCACTCCATCTTTTAAGTTTTTCTTTTAAATAATATGCTGGGTCATCACCTATCATTTTTTCAGGTAGATAATCTGGCTGAATAAGAAAAAACCAATGATAATATCCCGTAGCAAAAGCTTGATTTGTATTTTCAAACATATGGTATGTGGGGGCTATATCCATAAAACATGCTTTTAAAATTTTTTCTTCATAATCTAAGCAAATCCTGTGGGCAACTCTAGCACCTCTATCATGACCTGCTACATAAAATTTTTTTAATCCTAAATAATCCATTACATTAATCATATCTTTTGCCATAACTTTTTTTGAATAATTTGAGTGGTCTTTTAAGCCTATAGGTTTGAAACTATCACCATAACCTCTTAAATCAGGACAAACAATATAATATTTTTTAGCAAGTTCTTTGGCAACTTTGTGCCACATTGTATGGGTTTGAGGAAAGCCATGTATTAATAAAAGAGCTTCACCTTTTCCTCCATGTAAGAAATTGATTTCACTATTATCAAATTTGATTTTTTCTTCTTTAAAAGTTTGATTAAAAAGCATAAAAATCCTTTTTGGAAAATTTTACTTAAAAATCATAAAAAGTACAAAACTATGGATTGAATTCTGTGGTTTTATTTAGTTCTATTAACTTTTCGTTCTAAATGTTTAGAGAAAATTGCTATTGTGTATGTCATTATAAAATAAAAAACTCCAAGTGTTAAATATATTTCAAAAGGTTCATAAGTTCGTACATATATAAGTTGACCTGCTCTTGTTAATTCAGTTATTGAAAGAACTGAAACTAGTGAACTATCTTTTAAAATAGATGCATAGGTATTTGTAAGTGGAGGTAAGACTATTTTAAATGCTTGCGGATAGATTATATGTATAAACATCTGAATTTTGCTAAGTCCTAAGGAATTTGAAGCCTCATATTGTCCTTTTGGTATTGCTTGAATTCCAGCTCTAACAATTTCAGCCATATATGCACCAAAATTTAAAGACAAACCTATAATAGCAGCTTGATGACTTGACATTGTAATACCAATTTGTGGTAGGCCATAATATATAAAAAATAGTTGAATAAGTAAAGGTGTTCCCCTAAAAATTTCAATATATGAGCTGATTAAAAATTTAATAAAGTAGTTTGTCTTTAAGCTTCTTAGTGTACCCACAATTACACCAATAAATAGTGCAATTACAAAAGATACAAAAGAGAGATAAATTGTAAGCCATGAGGCTTCTAAAAGAAACCCCAAGTTATCAAAGACAGCGCTAAAATTCACTTATTTTACTGCCAGCCATTTGTTAATTAATTTATCGTATGTACCGTTATCTTTTAAAGTTTTTAAAGCCTCATTAACTTGTTTTGTTAAATCATCTTTCCCTTTTTTCATAACAACAACTAATTCTGCCGGTGCTAGTTTATCAACAATTTTATATTCATTATTAAAATCTTTTTGATTTAATGCATAAGCATACCCAACAACAACAGCATCAATACGATTGTGTTTCAAATCTAAAAATGCTTCTGGATTATAGTTATATCTAGCTACTTTCCCAAGTCCATTTAATTTATCAACAACTTGTTCACTTCCACTTCCAAGTTGAACACCAACAGTTTTACCAGCTAAATCTTTTTGTGAATTGATTTTATTATTATCTTTTTTTACTATTAATACATCATTTAGTAAGTAATAAGTATCTGATAAATTTACATTGTTTTCACCAGCTTCTTGTCTACTCATAGCACTTAATATAATGTCATAGTTGTCATTTTTAAGTCCACCAAGTAGAGCTTGCCACTCTGCATCTTTAATTTCAACTTTTTTACCAATGATTTTACCAATTTCATTTGCTAAATCGATATCAAAACCAACAATATTTCCACTTTTTTCATCTCTTGATTCAAATGGTGGATACGCTGCACATAAACCAACTGTAATAACATCTTGTTGAGCATTTGCAAATATACCAAATGTTAACAATAAGCCTGTAAAAAATTTTTTCATAAAAGTTCCTTTTGTATAGCCTTAACTAAGGCTGTTGGATTTTCTTCATCTAAAGCAAAAAAAGATAACTCTAAATTGTTCTTTTTAAGTAATTTAAAAAACACTTCCATAAAAATGCCTGCTTCATTCACTGTTTGTAAAGAGTTTAACTTTTTTTCTAAATCAAAAAATTTATCTATCTCCCCTTTCCAATCAGCTCTGCAGGTTTTATTTATGCCACAATTTGGACTTCCATCTATACCAATGCAGCCTTTTATTTCATATCCATTATTTTTATAATCAATTAATTGATTTATAATAGGAAGTAGCATTTTTTTGTATTGTTTTTTATATATTGCTGTATCGCATTGTTCTTTTACCATTCCCCATCTATTAACCCCACAGGTTAGCATCTCTGGACATGGTAATTGCAAAATTCCGTAACCTTTATCACATAAAGAAGTAATAAGTTCAGATATACACCCGCTATAATTCGCTAAGGAATAAACTTTTGCATTAGAATTAAGTATACAATGACTTAAAAGAATGATTTTTTTGCTTCGATTCATGAAAACCTCAAATAAATATAAGTTTTCCTAAAAAGCAGTGTTGACAAGAAAAGCTATGTTGTCGTTCCAACCCTTGGAACTTGCTTAATTTTAGAATATAGAATTTTAGTTAATAAAAACTTAATACTAGTTAAATTAATGACTCATTAATATATTTTTTATATTAATATATTTTATCAAGTTGATATTAAATCCACTTTTAATAATCTTCCTTAATTTAAAAAATAAATGGGTAAAAGATGCGACTTCTTATTAAAAGTGTATTAATTTTAATGTTAATTTTCACATCAACTTTAATTTTAATAAAATTTAGTGGAATATTGACTGTTTCTGATATAAAAGAGGTTTTTGAAGTTTTAAAATCTCAACCATCATATATTTTAGGCTTTTTGATTGTATTTTTACTTTTAGTAGATTTATTTATTGCAGTACCTACAATGACAGTAATAATTCTTGCAGGGTATTTTTTAGGGTTTGAATTAGCATTTTTATACACCTTTTTTGGGCTTTTATTGGCTTCTTTTACTGGGTATTTTTTGTCAAGAAAATATGGTTTAAAAATTTTAAATAGATTAACGTCAGACCAAGAACAAATTGAGCAAATGAAAGATTTATTTAATAAACATGGAATCCTTGTACTAATTTTATCAAGAGCAGTACCTATGCTTCCGGAGATTTCAGCTTGTTTAGCAGGAACTTGCAGTATGTCAATAAAAAGATTTTTCATTGCTTGGTCATTGGGAACAATACCATATTTATCTGTAATTGCATATGCTGGCTCAATAAGTGATTTAGAAAATCCTATACCTGCAATTTATGGTGCCATTGGTATTACTATAAGTTTTTGGTTTTTGTGGATGATATTTTTAAAAGCAAACAAAATAAAATTAAAAAATCAAAAAATTTAATTCTTTAAACAAACTTACTTAAAGCTTAATTAAAGCTATTTTAGATAAAATCACGACTCTATTTTAAATAGAAACCTCACATGTGTCAATCCTGGTATGGGTTGTGACAAGTAAATTGTACTTGCCATTAAGGGGCACAGAGGCTAAACCCAGATACGTTTACTTAAAAGAACAACACGTTGTTCTCTTTAGGTTTTGGTTCTTTTTAGCAAGATTTATTCTTGTGTTGAAAAAGAAGACAAACATATAAAAAAACAAGGAAAAACTATGGTTACAATGAAAGACCTACTAGAGTGTGGTGTACACTTCGGACACCAAACAAGAAGATGGAATCCAAAAATGAAAAAATACATTTTTGGTGTTAGAAAAAATATTTATATTATCGACTTACAAAAGACGTTAAGATATTTCAGATATACATATAATGTAGTTAGAGATGCAGCTGCTCAAGGTGAGACTATGATTTTTGTTGGTACAAAAAAACAAGCTTCTCAAGCAGTTAAAGATGCAGCTATCAAATGTGGAATGCCTTATGTAAACCACAGATGGTTAGGTGGAATGTTAACTAACTATGGAACAATTAAAAAATCAATTAGAAAATTAGAAGTTATTAAAAAAATGAGAGAAGAAGGTCAATTAGATCTTTTAACTAAAAAAGAAGCTTTAATGCTTACTAGAAAAGAAGAAAAATTAGAATTATATCTTGGTGGAATCAAAGAGATGAATAAATTACCAGATATGATGTTCGTTCTAGATGCAGTTAAAGAAAAAATTGCTATCCAAGAAGCAAGAAGATTAGGAATCAAAGTTGTAGCTCCTTTAGATACAAACTGTGATCCGGATGTAGTTGATTTACCAATTCCAGGAAATGACGATGCTATTAGATCAATTCAATTATTCTGTAACGAAATGGCTGAAGCTATGTTAGAGGGTAGAGCTGCATTAGCTGAAGAAACTGGAGAAGAAGCACCAGTATCTGAAGAAGAGCAAGCAGAAGTAGTGGCTGAAGCAGTAGCTGAAGGTGAATCTGAAGCAGTAGAAACTGAAGAAACAACAGAGGAAGCATAATTATGGCAGGAGCAACTCCAAAATTAATTAAAGAGTTAAGAGAAAAATCTGGTGCAGGAATGCTTGATTGTAAAAAAGCATTAAATGAGTGTAATGGAGATTTAGAAGAAGCTCAAAAGTGGCTTAGAGAGCAAGGTCTTGCTAAAGCTGCTAAAAAATCTGCTAATGTAGCTGCTGAAGGTATTGTAACAATTTTAGTAAATGAAGACAATACTAAAGCAACTATGACTGAAGTTAACTCACAAACTGACTTCGTTGCTAAAAATGAGCAGTTCCTTAATTTAACAAAAGCAATTACTGAGCATGCTCAAGTAAATGCAATTGCAGATGCTGAATCTTTAGCATCTTCAACTATTGATGGACAAGACTTCACAACTTACTTAAACGAAAAAATTGCAGTTATTGGTGAAAACTTAGTTGCAAGAAAAGTTGTAAATGTTGAAGGTACTGTTGTAAACGGTTATGTTCACATGGGTAAAGTTGGAGTTGTTTTATCTGCTAAATGTTCAGATGAGGCAAAAGAAAAAACTGCTGAGTTATTAAAAAAAGTAGCTATGCACGCTGCTTCAATGAAACCATCAGTTATCTCTTATAAAGATTTAGCTGCAGATTTTATTGAATCTGAAAACAAAGCAATTATTGCTGATATTGAAAAAGAGAATGAAGAGTTAGTAAGACTTGGAAAACCTCTTAAAAATATTCCTGAATATGTTTCAATGCAACAATTAACTGATGAAGCTATTGCTGCTGCTGAAGCTAAAATGAAAGAAGAATTATTAGCTGAAGGTAAACCAGAGAAAATTATCGGAAACATCGTTAAAGGTAAAATTGCTAGATGGATTGAAGATAATACTCAATTAGATAAAACTCATGCTTTATTATCTCAAACTTACGTTATGGATGATTCAATGACAGTTGAGCAAGCAATTAAAGCTTGTGATGAGTCAATTGAATTAGTTGAATATGTAAGATTTGAACTTGGTGAAGGTATCGAGAAAAAAGAAGAAGATTTCGCTGCAGAAGTTGCTGCACAAATGGGTAACTAAAAAGAAATCTAAAAAAGTGGAAGTAATGGGTGAAGATAAAAAAATAATCAAGCCCATTACACAAGCACAAAAAATACTCTTAGAAGCTAAAAATTTAACTCACGAATTTGATTATAAACTTTTTGAAAATATAAATTTCACACTACAAGAAAAACAAACTATTGCTATTATTGGAAAAAGTGGTAGTGGTAAATCAACTTTATTAAACATTTTATCATCATTGCTTGAACCAAAATTTGGTAAAGTTAATTATAATAATCAAAATATATATAAACTAAATAAAAATACTCTCTTAAAGATTAGAAGAGATGATTTTGGTATAATATTTCAAGCGCATTATTTATTTCGTGGTTTTTCTGCTAATGACAATTTAAAAATTGCAACACTTTTGAGTGAAAATGAGATTGATGAAAAGCTATTAAAAAAGCTAGAAATCGATTTTGTGATTAATCAAGGAGTAGGGGAATTAAGTGGTGGACAACAACAAAGACTGTCTATCGCTAGGGTTTTAACAAAGAAACCTAAAATTATATTTGCAGATGAACCCACAGGAAATTTAGATAAAACTACTGCGCAGATAGTTATGGATAGATTACATGAATATGTTAGAGAAAACAATTCTGGGATGATACTTGTAACCCACGAAGATGATTTAGCAATGCAGTGTGATAAAGTTTATAAGTTAGAGAATTTAGAATTAAAAGAGTTAAAATAGATGAATTTAATATTAGTTACAAAAACACCTATTATTGAAAAAATTTTTACATTAGTTTGTAAAAAACTAAATGTAGTTTTAAGTGTTCAAGACTCAATAAAGGTAGAGGAAAAAGTAGATTTTATTATTATTGATGAAGAGTTTGTTGATGATGATTTTAATAGACTAAAGCAACATACAAAAAAATTAGCTGCAATTGTAAGTGAAGAATTGCCATTTGATAAATCAAGGGATTTTATTATCCAAAGGCCTTTTTTACCAAATCACTTAGAAAGTTTATTAAAAGAACAAGTAGAGTTTATAAAAGAGGATATAAAAGAAGAAAACAAACCTAAAAAGTTTGAATTTGATGAGGAAGAAGTTATTTCAAGTTATGTAGAATCATTAGCAGATGATATTGCTGATACTATAGAAGAAGATAATGATGAATCAATAGTTACAATTGCTTCATTAAACAGTGGTGGTGTATTAGACAATCAAGAACTACATAAAATTACAGATTTATTAGAAGAAAAAGAGTTGGATTTTTCTGAAGTAGTTTCTAAAAATGATTGGAAAGATATAAATCAAATAATAGATGATGCTTTAAATGAAGTTGAAGAGTATGAGTTTAATCTTCAAGAAAATAAAGATCAGCCAATTAAATTAATATTAAATAATTACAATATCTCTGAACTAAAACCTTTTTTACAAAAGTTTGATCAAGGTGTTATTGATAGACTTTCAAATGGTGAAGATGTAGATGTGACTTTATCTTTAAGGGTGAATAAATAATGGAAAATAAAGGTGCTATTTTAATTCTTTCAGGTCCTAGTGGATGTGGAAAGTCAACACTTTTAAAAAATGTATATAAAGAGATTGATGAATACTATTTTTCAATTTCAACTACTACAAGAGAGCCAAGAGTTGGTGAAAAACATGGAGTAGATTATCTTTTTACAACAAGAGAAGAGTTTCAAGAAGATATAAAAACTGGAAATTTTTTAGAATGGGCAGAAGTTCATGGAAATTACTATGGAACGTCACTTAAGCCTATTAAAAAAGCTTTAAATGAGGGTAAAATTGTAATCTTTGATATTGATGTTCAAGGTCACGATATAGTTAGAAAAAAAATGGATAAGGTTGTAACTTCAGTATTTATAACAACTCCAAGTTTAAAAGATTTAGAAGATAGATTAACAAATAGAGGTACAGATTCTCAAGAAGTTATTGATAGAAGAATTCAAAATGCAAAAAGTGAAATTAGATTCTTTCAAAAATATGATTATTTTATTATAAATGATAATTTAGAAAAAGCTAGTAAAGAATTGATTTCTATAGCTAATATTGCTAGGGTAAAATCAAAACTTTTTGATAAAGATGAAACATTAAATAACTGGCTTAGCTAGTTATTTAATTTGATCATAACTTAGGGGTGCATCAAAGTAGTACCCTTGCGAAAAGTCAACTCCAATCTCTTTTATTACTTCGTAAATCTCTTCACTAGATACAAATTCAGCAACAGTTTTAAAACCAAATTTTTTAGCAAATTCATCAATTGTTTTTACGATGATTTTTTGATTTTCAGATTTATCTATACTTCTTATTAATGAACCATCAATTTTTACATATGAGATATTAAGATTTACTAACATATTAAAGTTTGAATATCCAGCACCAAAGTCATCAACACCAACTTTACAACCAAATTCATTTACTGTATTAATAAACTTAAACACCTCTTCAAAGTTTGATATCTCTTCAGATTCTAGAATCTCAAATTCTAAAAGATTTGTATATTCAGCATTCTCTTTTAAAACTTTGTTTATATGTTCCATTGTTACTGCACTAGCAATATCCTCAAAAGAGATATTAACTGCAACTCTTTTATTTTTTGTTTTTATTAAATTAAATGCTTCATCCAACATGATTCTAATAATATGAGGGTATAGCTTAGCTTTTTTTGCAATATTTAAAAAAGTATATGGAGAAACAACAGTTCCATCCTCTTCAATGTATCTAACTAAAGCTTCGTATTTATAAATCTCTTTTGTTTTAGTATCTACAATTGGTTGGAAATACCCTTTAAAATCACCATTTTTTACACCATTTTTGATTTTTTTAATCCATTTAATATTCTCTTCAAAAGATTCTTGAATATTAAAAGAGTCATTATAAATTAAAATTGGCTCAAATTTCTTTCTAGCATAGGTTACAACCCTTTGAGCATATTTATAGGCATTATTAGCATCACTTTTTGCAATACCAATTGTTATATTTAAATCAATCTCATGCTCATCAATATAAACAGGTTCTTGTTCTATAAACTCTTCAAAGTTTTTACACAAATCATAAAAGTTATTAACATCTCTATCAAAACTTTTTGAAATAACTGCAAATTTGTCTGCTTCGATTCTATATATTATAAATTCTTGATTTGAAAAATATTCTTTTAAAGCATCTGCAAACTCAATTAAAACCTTATCTCCATTGTGTTCCCCAAAAAGGTCATTAATAGTTGAAAATTTATCAATATTTATAATTGCCATTAAATCTTCACTAGAGTTTTCTAAATCTTTTTTTAGTTTATTTCTATTTGGAAGATGTGTTAAATTATCTGTATATAAATCTTTTAATTCATGGTAAAGTAAAGATTGACTCATAAGTTGTAAAAGTTTTTTCATATCTATTGGTTTTAGTACATATTTATCTACACCAATATCAATAGCCTCAAGTAGGTATTCTGTATTAGAAAATGCTGTTGCAACAATAATTGGAATATGAGGATTTATTTTTTTTATCTCTCTAATCATCTCTAGACCATTCATTATTGGCATATTTACATCTGTGATTATTAGGTCGATTTCAGATTCGTTTTGTTTAAAAAGATCAAGACCTTGCGCACCATTTTCAGCTACAAATTGTTTCTTTGTAAAACCTCGAAGGATATTTAAGGTAATCTCTCTTAATGCTACTTCATCTTCAGCATATAGTATTGTAATATTTTTTAGTATTGACACATTGTTAATCATTAAGAGTTACTCCAAACTTATTAGGATATAATATTATACTATCAATTAGATATATATTAAATTATCAAATATTAGTTATTTTAAAATTATTTAGGAAAATTAGTGGGTAAAGTTCAATGTAATCACTGTCATTTATCATTTGATGATGGTGTAATGATTAAAGAGGGAGACTTAAACTTTTGTTGTAAAGGTTGCCAGGGTGTTTATCATCTTTTAAAAGATGATGGACTTGAATCGTTTTATGATAAGTTAGGGAACAAAACAATCTCCCCTCCAATTGAAATAAACGATGATGTTCAAAGATTTGATACAAAAAGTTTTGAAGATACATTTATTACAGAAACTAATAATGGATTTAAACAAATTGATTTAATTATTGAAGGAATTCATTGTGCTGCATGTGTTTGGTTAAATGAAAAAGTTTTATATGAAACACCAGGAATAATAAGCGCAGATATTAACTTTACAAACAACAAAGCAAAAATTATTTGGGATAATGAAAAAATAAATTTATCTGATATAATTTTAAAAATTAGAAGCATAGGATACAACGCTTATGCTTATGATGCTAGTGTAGCTGATGAACAAGCTGTAAAATCTAAAAGAGAATACTTTATTAGAATGATGGTTGCAGTTTTTGCAAGTATGAATATTATGATGCTTGCAGTTGCAAAATATACAGGTTTTTTTACAGGTATTGATGAGCAAATTAGAAATTATATACATATTGCAGAGTTTATTTTAGCAACACCTGTTTTATTTTATTCTGGATGGATTTTTTTTAGAGGCGCCTATTTTGGATTAAAAAACAAAATCTTAAATATGGACTTTTTGGTTAGTTCAGGAGCCTCTTTAACCTATATATACTCTTTATTTGTGATGTTTGGGGCAAAGGGTGAAAGTTATTTTGATTCTGTAGTTATGATAATCACCTTTGTTTTAGTTGGAAAATATCTTGAAGTTATTGGTAAAAAAAGTGCTGTAGATACATTAGATAAAATCAAAAGTTCAATCCCTTTAGAAGCAACTATTGTAGAAGATGGAGTTAAAAAAACGGTTGCTTTAAATAATATCAAAGTTGGTGATACTATTGAGATTAGAAGTGGTGAGAAAGTTTGTATTGATGGTGTAATAACTTCAGGAGAAGGAAGTTTTGATGAGTCAAGTTTAACTGGTGAATCAATTCCTGTATTTAAAAAAATGGGAGATAATATTTTTAGTGGAACTATCAATAATGATTCACTTATTAGATATGAAGCAACAAAAACATACAAAGATTCAACACTAAGTTCTATTGTTACCTTACTTGAAGAATCATTAAGTTCAAAACCAGAGATTGAATATAAAGCAAATGAAGTGTCAAAGGGCTTTACAGTATCAATCTTAACTTTATCACTTTTAACTTTTTTAGTTTGGTATTTCTTTGGAATTGATTTAGGTTTTGATTATGAGGGCACTAATCATTTTGAAAAGTCTTTTATTGTTGCAATTTCAGTTATTGTTATAGCTTGTCCTTGTGCTTTAGCGTTGGCAACCCCAATTGCTAGTTTAATTGGTATTTCAGAACTTGCCAAAAAAGGTTTACTTTTTAAAGAAGCAAAGTTTATAGAAACATTAGCCAAAGCAGATACTCTTGTATTAGATAAAACAGGAACTATTACAAAGGGTGAATTAAAAGTAAAAAGAGCAAAAATAAAAGATGAGAATATCCATAAATTAAATCTTTTATATTCATTACTTGAAGCATCAAATCACCCAATCTCTAAATCTGTAAAAAAATATTTGGAAGCAAAATATGATAATTTACAATTGAAAAATATTTATGGTGTTAAAAATATTCAAGCAAAAGGGATGATTGGAAAATATGAAAATGTAGAAGGTAAAACTTTCCATTTATTAGGTGGAAATATTGAACTTCTAAAGGATAATAAAATTAACTATAAATTTGATAGTTCAAACTCTGTTTATATTTTTGCAATCAATAGAAGAGTTATTGCTACTTTTGAGTTAGCTGATGAGATTAAAGAGGATGCAAAAGAATTAATCTCTTATGCAAAGGCTAATGATATTAATGTAGTTATGTTAACAGGGGATAATGAAGATGTTGCAAAAAAAGTTGCATCTAAAGTTGGTATAGATAATTTTGTAGCAAATGTTGACCCTATAGGAAAAGCAAAATATATAAAAAAATTAAAAGAAGAGGGAAAAATTGTTATTATGGCTGGTGATGGTATAAATGACTCTGTTGCCTTAGCTAGTTCAGATATTTCTGTAGCTATGGGTAATTCAGCTGATATTACAATTTCTGTTTCAGATGTTGTACTTTTAAATAATTCTTTACAAAGTTTAAAAGAAGCATTTGAAATATCAAAAAGAACATTTAAATTTATAAAACAAAACTTACTATTATCTTTAGTGTATAATATGATTACTATTCCTTTAGCAATGGCAGGATTTGTAATACCTTTAGTAGCCGCAGCTTCAATGAGTTTAAGTTCTCTTCTAGTTGTTGCAAATTCAATGAGAATAAAAATGAAAAAATAGGAAAAAGAATGATTAACGATACACTTTTTATGATGCTAATGGTTGGACTTATTGTCTCTTTTGCAGTTTTAGGTATGTTTATTTGGGGTGCAAAAAAAGGGATGTTTGATGATAGTGAAAAGATGATGGGTGGTCTTTTATTTGATAGTGAAGATGATTTAAATGATGCAAGAAGAAAAGAGGAAAAGAAAAAAGAGATGAATTCTTCAGTAAAAAAAGAGCAAAAAAAAAGTGAACTACCGTAGTAGTCCACTTTTTTTTAGGAATAATCGCTAATTAAAATGCAGCGATTTGTTTTGCTAAATCTTCAATGTCAGCATCAGAAAGTCTTGCAACTTGACCTTTCATAACACCTTTCATAGCTCCACCATAAGATCCATCTTTGTAACCTTTTAAAGCAGCAACAGTTTTTTCAACTGGCCAACCTTTAATGATTTGTGATTTACCTAATGCAGCTTTTTCAGCAGTAGCTCCGTGACATGCAGCACATGGTGCAAAACTTGCAGCCATTAAAGATGCAGCAGCGATTATTGTTCCTAAAACAATCTTTTTCATTCATTCTCTCCTTAAATTATAAAAATTAGATTTTAGCACTTTTAACTTTTATTTAACTTATGTTATCTATTTAATAAGGTTTTTATAGAGATAATCTTTTTCTTTAATATTTACTTATCTTTTAAACTGTTTTTTTATATAGTATCATCTACTTAATGGGAAAAATGATGGAAAATAACACAGTTTTAGAAATAAAAAATTTAGATTTTGGTTATATAAAAGATAAATTAATATACAAAGATTTTAACCTTAAACTACAAAAAGGTCAACTTATTTCAATAGTTGGAAGTAGTGGTAGTGGTAAAAGTACACTTTTTGAACTAATAAGTGGAAATCTTAAGCCTTTAAAAGGGCAAATTAGTGTTTCAAATATAAGCTCAATATATCAAGATCCATATAGCTCTTTTCATCCCTCTTTTAGAATAATTGAGCAAATAAAAGATGTTTTAGATTTAAAAAATCTAGATTTTGAAGAAGAGATTAATAATAAATGTGAACTTTTGAGTTTAGAAAAAACATTTTTAGAAAAAAAGCCTCACGAACTATCAGGGGGGCAATTACAAAGATGTTCAATCTTAAGAGCCTTACTTATGAAACCAGATTTACTTTTAGTTGATGAACCAACTTCAGCCTTAGATAATATTATTGCAATGGAAGTTATGCAATTAATAATAAAACAACTTGAAAATTGTGCGATTCTTTTAATAACACATGACATGTCACTTGCAACTTGGTGCAGTGATGATATAATTAATTTAAACAAGATTTTGGAGAAATAGATGACTAAACAGTGCAATAAAGCATTAGTACTTTTAAATATGGGTGGAGCAAGAAATAAAGATGAATTAAAAATGTTTTTAACAAATATGTTTAATGATAAAAATATTTTAACTGTTAAAAGCAATCTATTAAGATCGATTATTGCAAAGTTTATAGTAAGTTCAAGATTAAATAGCGCTTGGAAAAATTATGAAGAGATTGGAAATCAATCCCCAATTAATCCATTAACTGAAAAATTAGTTGATAGATTAAATGATGAGTTTGAAGATATTTGTGTTTATCAAGCTATGAGATACACTCCACCTTTTGCAAGTGAAGTAGTTAAAGATTTAGAATTAAAAGGGATAAAAGATGTAGTTTTATTACCTTTATATCCTCAATATTCAACTACAACAACAAAATCATCAGTTGAGGATTTCCAAGAAGCTGCTAAAGACAAATTTAATATTGAAGTTATAGAGCCTTATTATCAAAACAAAGTTTTTAATGAAGCTTTAATAGATACTATTAAAAATACAGTGGAAAATCCAAATGAGTATAATCTTATTTTTTCAGCCCACGGTTTACCTCAAAAAATTGTTGATGCAGGTGACCCTTACGAAAAACATGTAAATGAACATGTAAAAATTTTATCAGATATTTTAAAAGAGCAGGGCGTTGAGTTTAAATCTATCTCTTTATCTTATCAGTCAAAAGTTGGTCCAATGAAATGGTTAGAACCAGCTTTAGATAAAGAGCTTGAAAAATATAAAGACCAGAAGGTTTTAATTTACCCAATTGCCTTTATTGTTGATAATTCAGAAACTGATTTTGAATTAAGTATTGAATATAAAGAGGAAGCCGACAAAATAGGTATTGTTGATTATAAAGTTTGTAAATGTTTAAATTATGATGAGAAATTTATAAAAGCAATTAGAGATATAACAAAATTATAAAAAGGAATAGTTTATGAATGAGGCTTTACTTTTAGAGATTGCAAAAACTGCAATTAATTCAAATTTTTATGATGAGGTAAAAGTTGATAAAGAGAAACTTTTAAAAGAAAATCCTTTTTTAGGTGAAAAGCAAGCTTGTTTTGTAACTTTAACAATTGACCATAGATTAAGAGGGTGTATCGGTTCTCTTGAAGCAAAAAGAAGTTTAATTGATGATTTAGTAGCAAATTCAATAGCTGCAGCTTTTGGAGATCCTAGGTTTTTAGAACTAACACAAGAGGAGTTTGAAAAAACTGATATTGAGATTTCAATTTTAACAAAACCAGAACTTGTGGAGTATGACAGTTTTGAGGATTTAGAAACAAAACTAATTCCAAATAAACATGGAGTAATTCTAGAATTAGAGGGTAAAAAAGCAACTTTTCTTCCTCAAGTTTGGGAACAGTTACCAACTTTTAATGATTTTATGGTTCATTTATGTCAAAAAGCTGGATTATCTCCCCATAGTTTGCCAGCTTTACCAAAAATTCAAACATATGAAGCTTTAAAAATAAGAAGTTAAAAATGAATTATTATGGGAAAAAAGACAATGGAAAGTTAGTATGTCTTCTTTGCTCATATTATTGTGAAATAGATATTGATAAAGTTGGAATTTGTGGTGTAAATAAAAACACTGGTGAAGAGATAAAGTGTTTAGTTTATGGACATATTAGTGCATTTAATATTGATCCCATTGAAAAAAAGCCTTTATATCATTTTTTGCCAGATTCAAATTCACTTTCTTTGGGAACTGTGGGGTGTAATTTTCATTGTAATTTTTGCCAAAATCATGGTATCTCCCAAGAAAAAAATATTGATACATCAAACTATATAGACCCAAAAAGAGTAGTTGAAATCGCATTTTTAAATGAGTGTAAATCTATCTCATATACTTATAATGAACCAACTATTTTTTATCCCTTTGCAAAAGATATTGCCCTTGAAGCAAAAAAGAAAGGTATTAAATCAGTTTTTGTTAGTAATGGTTTTGAAAGTAGTGAAGTAATTGAAGATATGAAAGGTGTAATTGACGCTATAAATGTTGATTTAAAATCCTTTGATGAAAAGTATTACAAAACAAAACTTGGTGGTAATTTACATCAGGTTTTAGAAAACGTGATTACTTTTAATAAAAATGGTATTCATCTAGAAATTACAACTTTATTAGTTCCAACTAGAAATGACTCAAAAGAAGAGATTACAAAAATGGTAAAATGGATAAAAGAAAATCTAGGAGTTGATATACCTTGGCATATTTCAGCTTTTCATCCAGATTACAAAGAGTTGTCTCTTCCAAGAACTTCTATTGAAACTTTATTTATGGCAAAACAACTTGCAAAGGATTATGGTTTAAATTATGTTTATATTGGAAATGCAGGCCTTGATAATATAACTTCTTGCCCTAAATGTAGTGAAAACTTAATCAGTAGAAAATATTTTGAAGTACAATCTTCAAAATTAGTTGATGGCAAATGTCCCAAATGTAATCACAAAATATATGGAGTATTTAAATGACCCAAAGAAAAACTGTAGTAGCAGGCTCTTTTTATCCTAATTCAAAGGAAGAGATTTTAGCTTTTATAGATAATTTTAATAAAAGCTTTAAACTAGAAAAACCAATTGATATTAAACCAAAGGCAGTAATTGTACCCCATGCGGGTTACGTTTATAGTGGATTTACTGCAAATTTAGCCTACAACTTATCTTCTTCTTTCTCTTTAGATAAAAACTTTAAAAGGGCAATTGTAATTGGACCATCCCACAGAACATATATAAATGGTGCCTCAATTGCTTTATATGATGAGTTTGAAACACCCATAGGAAATATAAAAATAGATAAAGAGTATTCTTTGAAATTAAAAGAAAAATATAATTTCTTACATTTTGAAGAGGAGTTGCACTTTGAACATTCAACGGAAACACAAGCCCCTTTTGTAAAAAACTATTTTGATGGTTTGGAAATTATTGAGATTGTTTATGGGAAATTAGATTTTAATGAGCTATCACTTTTAATAGATTATTTATTGGAAGATGAAGACAATTTTATTATTATTAGTACAGACTTAAGTCATTTTTATTCACAAGATGAGGCAAAAAAGTTAGATAATATTTGTTTAAAGGCAATTATTGAAAAAAATCTCGAGATGTTTGAGCAAGGTTGTGAAGCTTGTGGAAAAATAGGTGTAAAAGCAATTATTAAATCAGCTATTAAAAAAGATTTAAAAACTCAACTTTTGCATTATTGTACAAGTTTTGATGTAACTAAAGATGATAAAAGTGTAGTGGGTTATACTTCTGCTTTGATAGGAGTTTAGGTTTTGTTATTTAGTTTAAAAAAATTTATATCATTTTTTTTGATGCCTCTGTCTCTTTCAATGATTTTATTTTTAGTGGGGCTTTATTTTCTTTTTTCAAAAAGTTATAAAAAAGCGAAACTATTTTTAAGCGTCTCTTTTCTTTGGCTTTTTTTAATCTCATATTCACCCTTTTCTAATGCACTTATTAAACCTTTAGAAAATGAGTACAAGGCTTATTTAGATGTTGATTCAAGTATTGAATATGTTTTAGTTTTAGGAAGTGGACATAACACAAATAAAGAGATTTCACCCCATTCTCAACTTTCCTCATCTGCTTTGATGCGATTAACTGAAGGGATTAGAATCTTAAAAAAACTTGATAATGGAAAACTTATAGTTTCAGGATATGGAGGAGATGATGAAACTCCCCATGCAATTATCTCAAAAGAGGTTGCTGTTTCAATGGGAATAGATGAAAAAAACATTTTAACTCAAGAGGAGGTAAAGGATACTTTTGAGGAAGCACAATATGTGAAAAAAATAGTAGGTGATAAAACTTTTATTTTAGTTACATCTGCATATCATATGCCAAGGGCTATGAAACTTTTTAAACAAAATGGTTTAAATGCTATTGCTGCACCTACTGATTTTTTACAAGAAAATCCAAGTGTTTACACAAGGGAACCTAACGCAACTGAACTTAGAAAAACACAAGTTGCAATGCACGAATATATAGGTATTCTTTGGGCAAGTATACTTGAAAAATATAGATTTTATGTAAATTGAGTAATCATTATAGTATAATTCCCGAAATTACAATACTTAAAGAGTTATATGAATAAAATTATTGAGATAAAAAATCTTTTTTTCACCTATGATAAAAATTATGTCTTAGAAGATATAAATTTAGATATTTTACATAATGATTTTTTGGCTATTATTGGACCTAATGGTGGAGGAAAATCTACACTTCTTAAATTGATTCTTGATTTATTAAAACCAAAAAAAGGGCAAATAAAAAGAGATTTAAGTATTAGTTCTATTGGTTATGTTCCTCAAAATACTAATTTAAATACAGATTTCCCAATTACAGCTTTAGAAGTTGTTTTAATGGGACATGTTGGTAAGAAAAAGTCTTTTTTTGGATATTGCAAAGAGGATGTTTCTTGTGCAATGAACTCTTTAAAACAAGTTGGAATGGAAGATTTTGCTAATAGTAAAATTGGTGATTTAAGTGGAGGTCAAAGACAAAGGGTGTTTATTGCACGTGCACTTTGTTCAAACCCAAAGATTATGTTACTTGATGAGCCAACGGCAAGTATTGATGTAAAAGGTCAAACTGAAATCTATGAACTTTTAAAAGAGTTAAACAAATCTATTTCAATAGTTGTTATTAGCCATGATATCTCTGTACTTATGAATTATGCAAAAAATGTTGCCCATGTAAATAAAAATCTTGTGTATCACCACTTAAAAAATATTGAACAAACTTTTGATACTCAAAATGAACATCTATGTGAAGTTGAACTTTTATCAGCATTAGGGAAAAAACAAGTTTGTTGTAATCATACCCATGGAGATGCATAAATGATAGAAGCTTTACAATATGATTTTATACAAAATGCGATAATTGCTGGAGTTTTAGTTTCAATTGCTGCTGGTATTATTGGTTCATTAGTTGTAGTAAATAAAATTACATTTTTAGCAGGGGGAATTGCCCATAGTTCTTATGGTGGAATTGGTCTTGCAATTTTTTTAGGACTTCCTGTACTTTTTGGAGCAACTATTTTTGCAGTTACAACAGCTTTTATAATTGCAGCTATTACCTTAAAAAACCGAAGTAGAATCGACTCAATAATAGGTATAATGTGGGCTTTTGGTATGGGGCTTGGAATTATTTTTGTTGACTTGACACCTGGATATAATGTAGATTTGATGAGTTATTTATTTGGGTCTATTATTGCTGTTTCAAATGAAGATATAATTTACCTAAGTATATTAGATATGTTTATAGTTTTTTTAGTTTTATTCTTTTATAAACAAATTTTAGCAGTTTCATATGATAGTGAATTTGCAAAGTTACGTGGTATAAATGTAAGATTCTTTTATACACTTATTTTGATTTTAGCTGCTCTTAGTGTAGTTGCTGCAATCAAAGTTGTTGGACTTATTTTAGTAATTGCTCTTCTTACCATACCCACATATTTAGCTGAAATGTTTGCAAAAAAGCTTTCAACGATGATGGCTTTAAGTGCTTTATTAGCTACTAGTTTTACCCTTCTTGGACTTATGATATCATATTTTTATGATATTAGTTCAGGGGCATCAATCATTATGGTTGGAGTAGTAACTCTATTCATAGTAAAAATTTTAGGAAAAAAATGAATAAAAATATAATCTTAGGAGAATTAAACTCTTTAAAAGTAAACCGTGTATCAGAACCAGGTCTTTATTTAATTGCAGGGGATGAAGAAGAGGTTTTATTACCAAATTGTTATGTAAATTCTACTATGCAAATAGGTAATGAGATTGAAGTTTTTATTTATACAGATAGTGAAGATAGATTAGTAGCAACTACTCAAAAACCATATGCGATGAAAAATGATTTTGTTTCTTTAGAGGTTGTGGATATAACAAAGTTTGGTGCATTTTTAGATATGGGCTTACCAAAAGATTTATTGGTGCCAAAGAATAAACAAAGATCAACATACCAAATTGGAAACGAAAAAGTAATACAAATAGTTGAAGATGAAAAAACACATAGATTAATTGGAACAGAAAAATTTAAACTTGAAAAAGCCACCGATGGTTTTAATCAAAATGATGAGGTTGAAATTTTAGTTTTTATAAAAACACCTTTAGGTTTTAAAGTTATTGTGAATAACAAATATGAAGGACTTATTTTTCATAATGAGATTTTTGAAAATATAAAAATCGGAGATAAAAAAAGAGCCTTTGTTAAAACTTTAAGGGAAGATGGTAAGCTTGATATTTGTTTACAAAAAATTGGTGTACAAAATAGTGATGATAATCCAAACAAAGTTTTATCAATCTTAGAGCAAAATAGTGGAGAGATTTCATTTACATATAAAAGTGATGCCCAAGATATAAAAGAGGTTTTTGGATTAAGTAAAAAAGCTTTTAAAGCAAGTTTAACAAAACTTATTGAAGATAAGAAGATTGAACTTTTAGAAAATAGTATTAAGATTAAAAAGTAGTTTATTTTTAATTTTTTTCTATAATAACTTAATTTTATTTTGTTATACTATTTTTCAAGTTTTATTTAAAACTCAAATTTATAATAATAGGGAGAAGCAAATGGCAACAACTAAATTAAAAGGTAATATTGTTAATTTAGCAGGAAATGAAGTAAATGTAGGTGATAAAGCTCCAGTTGTAACTGTTGTGGCACAAGATTTATCAGAAATAACTGTTGGTGGAAAAGCTCAAGTTATTGTAGTAGTACCATCACTTGATACTCCAGTATGTGCAGCAGAAACAAGAAGATTTAATGAAGAAGCTGCAAGTTCAGATTCTGAAGTTGTGGTAGTTTCTATGGACTTACCTTTTGCAATGGGAAGATTTTGTACAACTGAGGGGATTGAAAACCTAAAAGTTGGTTCAGATTTTAGAAATAAAGATTTAGCAAATGCATACGGTGTTTTAATTGCTGATGGACCATTAGCAGGTGTTACTTGTAGAGCAATTTTTGTTACAGATGCAGATGGTATTGTAACTTATAAAGAGATTTGTCCAGAGATTACAGAAGAGCCAAATTATGAGGCTGCTTTAGCTGCAATTAACTAATAATATAAAAATTTTATAATTTTAAAAAAGGGGAAGAGTTATATCTCTTCCCTTTTTTTATAACTTCTACACACTAGCTTAACATTAAAGTTTTATACTTCTTTTATAAGGAGTTTATTATGAATATTATAAAAAAACCATCTTGGTATATCGATGAAAATGAGATTACTTCAAAAGAGCTCTTTGATAATAGAAGAATATTTCTAAAACTTGGAGCGGCATCTTTAATTGCTGGTTCTTCAATTGTAGAAGCTTTAGCAAAAGAGAATATTCCAGTTCCAAATTTAGATTATATAAAAGATAAAAATTTAGATAATTTAGATTTAAATACCTATGAGCAAATAACAAACTATAATAACTTTTATGAATTTACTACATCAAAAGAAAGAGTTGCAAAAATGGCACACACTTTAAATACTGATGGTTGGAAAATATTTGTTGATGGCTTAGTTGAAAAACCTCTAGAATTGGATTTTGATGATTTAATAAAAAAATTTACTTTAGAAGAACGAATTTATAGATTTAGATGTGTAGAGGGATGGTCTATGGTTGTTCCCTGGATTGGTATTAGGTTAAAGGATTTTATAAAATATGTCAAACCTCTCTCAAAGGCAAAATACATACAGTTTGAAACCATGTTAGATGAAGATATGTTCCCTGATCAAGGAAGAGGTGTTTTTTCAACTATATCATATCCTTATATAGAAGGTCTTAGAATGGATGAAGCAATAAATGATTTGACTATTTTAGCAGTAGGTCTTTATGGTTCATCAATGCCAAAACAAAATGGTGCTCCAATTAGATTAATTGTTCCTTGGAAATATGGTTTTAAATCAATTAAATCTATTGCTAATATCTCTTTTACTGAAGAAGAACCTTTAAACTCATGGCAAAAAGAGAATCCAAGAGAATATGGATTTTATGCAAATGTAAATCCAAATGTTGACCATCCAAGATGGTCTCAAAAAAGAGAAAGGGTGCTTGGAAAATTTTTTAAACAAAAAACTTTAATGTTTAATGGATATTCAAATGAGGTTGCCCATTTGTATAAGGGGATGGATTTAACAAAATTCATTTAGGGTAAGATTATGAAAAAAGTATTATTAGCTATTGTATTATTTCTCCCTTTGGTATATTTATCACTTGAATTATTTATTTTTCAAGATGTAACTGATCCCATAAAATATATTTATACAATAACAGGTGCAACAGCAACAGTTATACTTTTTATTACAATTACCCTTAGTTTGATAACAAAATGGATTAATCTAATCAAGTACAGAAGAATGATTGGTTTGTTTGGTTTTTTATATGCACTTTTACATTTTCTAAATTTTTATATTTTAGATGCAGAACTTGATTTTGCTTTTGTAATAAAAGAGACTTTAGATAAACCTTTTATCTATTTAGGAATGATAGCCTTTTTTATTCTAATATTTATGGCAATAACTTCAACCAAAAGGCTTTTTAAAAAATATAAGAATTATCATAAGCTAATTTATTTTGCTTTAGGATTGATTACAATACATTTTATAATGGCTCAAAAGTCACTTACAATCTTACAAATTATATATGTATTATTGATATTAGTAATCGGATATTGTAAGCTTTTACAACAAATTATTAATAAAAATAAAATATGATGATTCTTAATCGTTTATAAAAATCAAGTTTTGATTTACACAACTCATAAAATTTTTTTAAACTAAAGATGCAAAATATATAAAAAGTGTATAGATTTAATCTTTAGAATTATAATAATATTTTAATTTTAAAAATGTATAATCTTTATAAAATAATTAAAAAATCGTTAGTTTCTTGGGAGAAAACAATATGAATAATCTTACTATAGGGAAAAAAATAGGATTTGTAGTTACTATTGTATCTGTAGTTGCATTGATTATAGGAGTTGTAGTTTTACAATATCAAAAATCACACCTAAAAGATGAAGTTTATGAACGGGATGCAGTAAGTCTTAAACATATGTCTGAAGATAATATATATGCAAAATTTGGTGTAGGTATTTCAAATGCTGTATCTATTGCAAATGATGGTATGTTAAAAAAGTCATTAAAAGAAAATGATAGAGAGATTGCTATTAAAGCCTTATCTAAACTTAGTGAATCAATGAAAGACTCAACTGAATTTAAAAACATCAAAGTTCATATACACACCAAAGATAATAAATCTTTCCTTAGGGCTTGGAAACCAGATAAGTTTGGAGATGACCTTAGTAGTTTTAGACATAGTGTTGTAAAAGTTAATGAAACAAAAAAAGCTGTAAATACCTTTGAACTTGGGAAAGCTGGATTATCTATTAGGTCAGTTATGCCAATTATGGATGAGGGAACGCATTTAGGTTCTTTGGAGTTTATTCAAGGTTTAAACTCTGTTGCAAAAATATTTAATAAACAAGAAAAAGGTTTTTTACTTTTAATGGATAAAAGAAAATCTTCGGTAAAACTTTTTAATGAGGAATTAATATACAAAACTAATTATATAATCTCACAAAAATTTTTAAATGAAGATTTTTTTAACGATGCAAAAAATATAAATTTAGATGAACTATTAAAAAATAAAATCTATCTTACAGATAAATATCTTTATACATATGAAGTTATTAAAGATTTTAGAGGAGAAGAGTTAGGTATTGTAATTTTAGCAGATACAATGAAGCATGTAAACTCAGCAGTTGAAGACGCAGAAATTATAATTAACACTGCATTGATTTTAATAGTTGTACTTTTAGTATTTATTTTAATTTTTATAACCCTATCAATTAGAAAAATAGTAATTACTCCTTTAACTGATTTAAAAAATGGAATAGATAAGTTAACAAAAAATTCAAATAGTTCTTCAATGAAAATTACAAAAAAATCAGATGATGAACTTGGTGATGTTGTGGATAGTTTTAATAATTATTTACAATTTATTGAAGATGGTATTAAACAAGATGGAGTTGTTATCAATGAAGCTATAGATATTATAGAAAAAACAAAAAATGGTTTTTATTCATATAATATTAAAGAAAAAGCAAACTCTCCACAAGTTGAAGAGTTTAAAAATAAAGTTAATGAAATGTTAGATATCACAAAAGATAATCTAAGTATGGTTACAAAAGCACTTATTGAATTTGGTAATGCTAGATATGACTATACAATTGATGCTAAAAGTTCAGGAAATATAGGCTCTTTAATAAAAGGAACTAATTCTTTAGGAAGTTCAGTTTCTGAAATTTTATGTATGATTGATAACACAAGTAAAAGAGTTTCAAACAATGCAGAAGAGTTAGCGGCAACTTCTGAACAATTATCAGCATCTTCTACTCAACAAGCTGCATCTTTAGAAGAAACAGCAGCTGCTGTTGAAGAGATTACATCAACAATTACTCAAACAGATGAAAAGACGAAAAAGATGTTGGAGATTTCAAGTGAATTATCTAATACTAGTATAAAAGATAATGAATTGGCTCATAAAACAGGTACTTCAATGGAAGAGATTAATAAAGCTACAAACGATATTGTTGATGCAATTACAATAATTGACCAAATCGCTTTCCAAACAAATATCCTTTCACTTAACGCTGCTGTAGAAGCAGCAACCGCAGGGGAAGCTGGAAAAGGATTTGCTGTTGTAGCGCAAGAGGTTAGAAATCTAGCTGCAAGAAGTGCTGAGGCAGCTAAAGAGATTAAAAATATTGTTACGTATGCTCAGGAAAAAACCAAAGAGGGTAAAGAAACAGCTGATGTAATGGTTGAAAGTTTCAAGCTTTTAAATACAAGAGTTCAAGAAGTTACTAGTTTAGTTAGTGAGGTATCAACAGCTTCTGAAGAACAAAAACAAGGAATGATTCAAATTAATGATGCAGTAAATCAATTAGATAAAGCTACTCAAGAAAACGCAAATGCATCTGAAACTGTTTCAAGTAAAGCAATGGCTTTAAGTGAGTTATCTGCACAACTTGTAGCAATTATTAATAGAACTTCATTTGATAAATCAAAATCAAGCGGTGTTTGTGATGTAAATTTAGTTTTTGATACTACGAAATTAAAACTTGACCATGTAAATTTTAAAGAAACAAACTTTGTGCAACTTGGAAATGGAAAAAATTGGACAGTAAAAAATCACCATGAATGTGATTTAGGTAAATGGATTGAAGCCCATAAAAATGAGTCATTTACAAGAAATTCTGATTGGCAAGAGTTCCTAAAAGCCCATGAAGAAGTTCATTCAAATGTTCAAGAATATATAAATGTTGATAGTGTAAATAAAAGGGATGAGAGACTTCCATCTATAGCTAAACATATTGAAGAAAGTACAACAAAGGTATTTGATTATATTGATAAAATAAAAGCTCATAAATGTGAAGAGATGAAACTTGAAAAGGAACATGAAGTTTCAACTAAGGAGAAAAAGGAACTTAAAAAATCTACTCCTATTGTTAAAAAAGAGTATTCTAAACCTAGAGATATAAAGGCTCAAAATAGTAATGATGATGAATGGGAAAGCTTTTAAGCTTTCTTATTCTAGGTTATTAACAATCTATTAACTTTTCATTACTTTATGATTAATACAAAAATATTATAATTTTTTTATGGAAAGAGAAAAGGAAGTGCGAAATCCTTTCTCAGGTAATTTAAAAATAGCGAATTTTTAAGTTTTCCAAATTTGTTTCCTTGTGTGTGAAAAGGTTCCTTAGGGAGCCTTTTTTTTTACCCAAAATAAAGTAGATTACTGCTAATATTCGCCCCATGAAAAACTACCTAAGACTTATAATCAATGCCTTTATCTAATCTAAATGAAGACCAATTAAGTGCTGCAACATGTCAAAAAGGGTTTAACCTTATTATTGCTAGTGCTGGTACGGGAAAAACTTCTACAATTGTAGGAAGAATTGCGAATTTAATTAATAATGGCGTAAAACCAGAAGAGATATTACTTTTAACTTTTACAAATAAAGCAGCGGCTGAAATGGTTTCAAGGGTTGCTAAATTTTTTGGAAAAGATACAGCAAAAAAAATTATGGCTGGAACTTTTCACTCAGTATCTTATAAACTTTTAAAAGAGTTAAATATAAATATAACTCTAAAGCAACCAAGTGAATTAAAAACACTATTTAAATCTTTATATGAAAAAAGAGTTTTTTACGATAGAGATGATGAAGCTAATCCTTATGATGGTGGTTATTTATATGACCTTTATTCTTTATATTTAAACTCAAATGATGGTGAAGATTTAGGCTCATGGATAAAAAATAAAAATGAAGCCCATGAGATTTATACTCCAATTTATGAAGATGTTGTTTTAGAATTTAATGAACTAAAAGTGAAATATGGTTATGCAAATTTTGATGATTTATTAACTATTATGCTAGATACTCTAAAGGAAAAAGAGTTTCCTTTTAAAGAGATTCTTGTTGATGAATACCAAGATACAAATCCTTTACAAGGAAGACTGTTAGACGCATTTAAACCAAAATCATTGTTTTGTGTTGGAGACTATGACCAAAGTATTTACGCTTTTAATGGTTCAGATATTGGAATTATTTCAACTTTTTCAACTAGATATAACAATGCAAATGTTTTTACATTAAGAAAAAACTATCGTTCATCTAGACCTATTTTGGATTTAGCTACAAAAGTTATTGAACATAATGAAAGAATTTATGAAAAGCATCTACAAGTTATGAGAAATGATGTATCTATTCCACCAAAACTCTTAGCTTTTAATGAACTTTTTGCCCAATATCATCATATATCAGATTTGATTTCAAAAAGTTCAACCCCACATAATGAAATAGCAATTATTTTTAGAAATAATTCGAGTGCAGACGGGATAGAAGCAAATTTAAGGGAGTATGGAATCCCTGCTAAAAGAAAAGGTGGTATGTCTTTTTTTGATTCTGTAGAGGTTAAATTTGTTTTAGATTTACTTGTTATGCAATTAAGTCATAATGATATGATGGCTTTTATTCATATTTTAGAACATGGAAAAGGTATTGGAAAAGCAATTGCAAAAGATATTTTTGATGCTTTAATTAAATTAGGTCATGGGGATATCTTTAAAGGTTTATTTCATCCAGATGCTTCGATTTTAAATCCATATGAATCAAATAGAGTAAAAAATATTCAGCTGGGACTTTTTGACGACTTTGTTGAGTTAGGTTCAGTTTCTAAATTCAAAGATTGTGGTTTTGAAGAGGCATTTTTAGGAAATCCAATATTGAAGCATCCAAAATTAAATATTGATGGAGCAAAATATATTTATGATTTTTATCTATTAGTAAAACAAATTAGAAGGACTAAAAATCCAGATTCTTTAATTGCTTCTATTACAGGTTCTATGCTTTATTCAAGACTTAAAGATTTCCTTTCTACAAAAAGGGCAACCCAAAAAGATGGAACAGTAAATGCTGTACAAAAGGCAAAAGCTTTAGCAAAATTAAATAGAAAAGTGATGTTACTAAAACAACTTGCAAGAAATTTTCATGACTTATCTAAATTTGTAAACTCTATGATTTTAGGTGGTGGAGAGATGAGTGAAGGGGAGGGTGTAAATCTTCTTTCCGTTCACGCAAGTAAAGGTTTAGAGTTTAAAGAGGTTTTTGTAATTGATTTAATGGATGGAAGGTTCCCAAATAGAAAACTTATGAGTAAAGGTGGAAGTTTAGAAGAGGAAAGAAGACTTTTTTATGTTGCTGTAACAAGAGCAAAAGATGTACTTTATTTAAGTTATGCAAAATTTGACAAAATTAAAAAAATGGATTTTATTCACTCTCCATTTTTAAAAGAAGCAGGATTAATAAAAAAGGAATCTGAGGAAATTTAGAAATTAAACAAAATTGAGACAGTGTTGAGACACTTTTGTGTTACTATAATAAATCTCACATTAGGAATTTATATGCAAAAGATAGAAGTCTCAAAGTTAAGTAAAATTATCGCTAGAAATGGTAAAGAAGATTTAAGAGAAATCAATCTTGCAATTAAAGAAATAAATGAGATTCTTGAATTAGAAGAAGTAAGAAAAACCCAAATAAAAAATAAATTAAAAGAGGTTTCTATTCCAACTTCTATTGCTAAATTAGAAAATCACTTAAGAGAGATAAAAAACAATCTAGAGTGTTTAAACCTTTTTTCTAAAATATTAAATTCCAAAAAAATCATTGCCTTAAATGAATTAAAAAATGAGCTTGATATTTCAGAAAAAATAGATTTCTCAAAAGCAACACCATTAGCTAGATTTTTTTAAATCTACTCGCCTTAACTTATATAAATCAACTTTTAGATATAATCGCACATTTTAAAGATATAACAATCAACATAATAGGAATATAAATGAGTAATAAATACGAACCATCAAAAGTAGAAGATAATTATTACAAAATCTGGGAAGATAGAGGTTACTTTGAAGTAGATGGAAATAAAAATATTCAGGAAGTTGGTAAGAACTTCTCAATTATGATGCCACCACCAAATGTAACTGGAAGCTTACATATTGGACATGCCTTAACATTTACACTTCAAGATATTATTACTAGATTCAAAAGAATGGATGGGTTTAAAACTTTATGGCAACCTGGAACTGACCACGCTGGTATTGCAACACAAAATGTTGTTGAAAAACAATTATTAGCAGAAGGTACTACTAAAGAAGAGATAGGTAGAGAAAAGTTTTTAGAAAGAGCTTGGTTACAAAAAGAGACTAGTGGTGGAAATATTGTTCACCAAATGAGAAAATTAGGTGTTACTCCAGCTTGGAAAAGAGAAAGATTTACAATGGACGAAGGTCTTAAAGAAGCAGTGAAAGAAGCTTTCGTTTCATTATACAATGATGGATTTATTACACAAAACAATTATATGGTTAACTGGTGTACACACGATGGTGCTTTATCAGATATTGAAGTTGAACACGAAGAGGTAAATGGTAAATTTTATCACATGAATTATCACTTTGCTGATGGAAGTGGACATGTAACAGTAGCTACAACTAGACCTGAAACTTATTTTGGGGATACCGCTATTATGGTTCACCCTGATGATGAAAGATATACTAATATCATTGGAAAAGAAGTTATTCTTCCTTTAACTGATAGAAAAATTAAAGTTATTACTGATTCTCACGTTGATATGGAATTTGGAACAGGTGTTGTAAAAGTTACTCCTGCTCACGACCAAAATGACTACGAAGTTGGGAAAAGACACAATTTAGAGTTTATAACTTGTTTTGATGATAAGGGTATTCTAAATGAATATTGTGGAGAGTTTGCAGGACTTGAAAGACTAGAAGCTAGAGAACCAATTGTAAAAAAACTTCAAGATGAAGGTTTTATTGTAAAAATTGATGAACATGTTCACCAAGTAGGGCATTGTTATAGATGTAAAAATATTGTTGAGCCTTTTATCTCTCAACAATGGTTTTTATCTGAAAAAGTAGCACAATCTTCAATTGCAAAAACTAAAGCACATAATAACTTCCACCCAGCACATTGGATAAATTCATATACTGCGTGGATGGATGAATTAAGACCTTGGTGTATCTCAAGACAATTATGGTGGGGGCATAGAATTCCTGTATTTACTTGTGATTCTTGTAATCACCAATGGGCAGACCAAGCTGATGAACCAGAAGCTTGCCCAAAATGTGGAAATAAACACTATACTCAAGACCCAGATGTATTAGATACATGGTTCTCTTCTGCACTATGGGCAATGTCTCCATTAGGTTGGGGAAATAATGGAAAATTACCAGAGTTATATGATTTTGAACAAGATATGAAAGATTTCTATCCAAACTCACTATTAATTACTGGTTTTGATATTATGTTCTTTTGGGTAGCTAGAATGATGATGATGGGTGATCATTTCCAAGGTGAATTACCATTTAAAGATATTTATATGCATGCCTTAGTTAGAGATGAACATGGTGCAAAAATGTCTAAATCAAAAGGAAATGTAATTGATCCACTTGATATGGTTGAAGAGCATTCTGCTGATATTATTAGATTTACACTTGCTTATTTAGCAGTTCAAGGAAGAGACATCAAACTTGGAGCTAAAAACTTAGAGCAATTTAGAAACTTTACAAATAAACTTTATAATGCATCTAATTTCTTAACGTTAAATGTAGATACATTCCCTGATTTAAAAGATATTGAGATTAAAACTCCTCTTGGTATTTATATGCAAAGCAGATTATCAGATGCAGTTGATGAGGTTAGAGATACTTTAGAGAACTTCAAATTTAATGAAGCTGCTTCAACACTTTATAGATTTGTGTGGACAGAGTTTTGTGACTGGGGCATTGAGTACTCAAAAGCATCTAAAGAATCTATTGTAGAACTAGGTGCAATTTTTAAAGAAACACTTAAAATGGTATCTCCATTTATGCCATTTATTTCTGATTACTTATATCACAAATTAAGTGGAACATCTTTAGAAGAGGGTGCTGATTCTTTAATGGTTACTAACTTCCCTTCAAATGTGAAAAAAGATGAAAAAATTGAAGAGATGTTTGCAATTATTGAAGAAGCAATTACAGCATTAAGAAGAGCAAAAGTAATCATTGATATGGGTAATAGTAAAATCTCTAAAGCATATATCAAATTAGACAAACAAATTGATACTGATGTAGCTAAGCCATTTATTGAAAAACTTGCAAAAGTTGAAGATATTGAGTTTGTAGATGCAAAAGTTGAAAATAGTATTACAGACGTATCTGATAACTTAGAGGTTTACTTACCAACAGGTGAAATTGATATGACTCCAATTATCTCAAAACTAGAAAAACAAAAAGAGAAAGTTGAGAAAGAAGTAAATAAATTAAATGGTATGTTGTCTAATGAAAGATTTGTTGCAAATGCACCTGAGGCAGTTGTAGCTGAAAACAAACAAGCATTAGAAGATGCTAGAAATAAATTAGAAAAAATCGAAAACGAATTAAAAGCACTTGGTGTATAAAGGATTTAAAATGGCAGTGAAAAATATATTAATAATTTTTATAACTTCACTGCTATTTACAGCTTGTGTTCCAAAGCAAGATGATGTAAAAGAGGTTTTCCAAACAAATTCTGCAACTATCATAAAAAAAGATTACAAAGATATTCAAAAACACCTAATCTCATTAAAAAAGAAACTAGATTTAAGAAATCCAAAAGACTTTAGTAAAAAGTATGAAAAAAGAATTTATACTTTATTAAATGAGATGGATGGAAGTTTTGTATTAAAATATAGAAATCAGGTTTTAACAAAATACAAAGACTATTTGCAAATTGCCTTTAGTAAAGATGAGGTTGTAAATAGAAATGATTATTTGATTTTGGGTATTTATTATCTTATTCATGATACTTATAATTTAAATGATTCCCATAAACTTGGGGCTTTTGAATATGATGAAGAGAAACTTAAAAAAATGCATGCAAACCTTCAGATTCTTAGATGGAAGATTAAGCATGATAAAGATTTAAATGGAAACTATTTATTTTTAACTTGGCAAAATAACTGGCAAGTTGAACTTCAAAAAATCTTTAAAGAAGAAGAGATTATTGACTATTCTAAAATTAAAGATTTAAAATTTATAAAAGAAAACAAAGAAACAATTTTTAGTTCATCAAATTTTTCATTTGAGGTTTTATTAACTCAAATGATTGATGATGTTGAAAACTCTTTGCAAGCTTTAGGTGAAGAGCCTAAAGAACTTACAGTAAAAACTTTATTTTTATTCTTATAAAAAAAGAAAAGTAACTAAACTTACTTTTCTTTTTTTAGTTTATGTGAAATTGAATATATAACTGGTAGATAGATTAGATTTAGTATTGTTCCCCATAAAAGTCCAAACCCAAGTCCAATTGCAATTGGTTGGAATATAACCGCTTGACCTGTTGGGAAAAAGATTAGTGAACTCATACCAATAAGTGTTGTAATTGTTGTAAGTACAATTGGTCTAAATCTTTTTGTTGCCCTAATAAATACATCATGTAGTGTTTTTGCTTTTTTTAGATATGTCATCATAATAATACCATCATTTATAACAACACCCGCAAGTCCTAACGCTCCAATCATAGATGGCATTGATAGATTAAGACCCATTATTTTATGACCTATTAAAACTCCAAGAAGTGAAAATGGAATAACACTCATTAAAATAAATGTTTCCCTAAAAGAATTAAATAAATACAACATTGAAAGCATAATAAGTGTTAAGGCAAGTGCTGTTGCTAACATCATATCATTTCTTAATGACTTTTGCTTTTCAGCTTCCCCTTTTAGAATGATTTTTACATCATTTTCTTTTATCTTGTCTAGTGTAGGTTGAATTTTTTCTAAAGCTTCACCTGCTGTTAAAATTTCTGGGTCAACATTAGCAAAGATATAGAAGTTTTTCTCCCCATTGTCTTTTATAAGTTGCTCAAAACCTCTAATAATATTAAAATCAACAACTTGATTTAATGAAATAAATGTTCCATCACTAAGAGGTACACTTAAGTTTTTAAAGTTTTCAAAATCATCTTTATTGATACTTTCTATTTTTATATCAAGCATATTTGTTGCATCAAAGGTTGTTCCCTTTTTCTTTGAAAGATACATATTTGATAGATATGAACCAATAAAGGCTTCATCAAGACCTAGCTGTTCTCCATAGGCGTTTACTTTTAACTTAATCTCATCAACACCAAACTTTAAAGAGTTTGATACTGTTTTAATCCCTTTCATGTTTGAAAGCTCTTTTTGAAGCATCTCAATACCATTTATGATTTTTTCATTATCATTAGAAACAAGACCTATTTTAAGGTCTGATTTAACTGGACCAACTCTTCTTTCTAATACGATTATCTCTTCTAAGTTATATTTTTCTTTATAGTTTTTTTTCTCAATAAAGTTTTTTAATTTTTTTGCAATTTGCCTTGATTTTTCTGTTCTAGTTCTTCCCTCATCATCATAATAAAATGATAAATAAGGTGTTACATATTTATCCAAGAAGTTTGCTTCTTTTAGCTTTTGAAGTTCTACTGTCATATACATAACATATGGATACCTTTCAGTATTTCCTCCATTGTCTCGTCTAAATCCAGCTACAGAATCTATACTTCTTACAAAAAACTTATCACCTTTTTCCATAATATCAGATTCAATAGCTTGAACAATTTTAAAGGCATCTTCTAGTTTTGTATTTTCATTTGCTTTAATTGAAATTTTTACATCAGTTCCATCAAATTTTGGGAACATCTGAAATTTCGAAGTTTTCATAGCAAAAAAAGTTGCAACAGGAACGGCAATAATAAAGATGATTAAAAAGCTTTTTTTCCAATCCATAAAAAAGTGTAAAATTGAATTATAGATTTTATTTGCTTTTTCCCAGGAAGTTACTTTTGCACCATTTTTAAGTGTATGAACTGCATGAATTGGTAAGAATACAAATGATTCTATCAATGAAGCAACAACAAGTGCAGATAAAGCAATAGGAATTAACTTCATAACCTCACCCATAGTCCCACTAATCATTAAAATTGGTAAAAATGAAAATAGGGTTGTAATTGAAGCAATAGTAACAGGTTTAAACATCTCTTTAGCACCCATAATAGCAGCTTCTTTTGGAGCGTAACCCTCTTCAATATGTTGTTGAATATTTTCACTTACAACAATGGCATCATCTACAACAATACCAATTGCAATTAATACTCCAACTAGTGAAATCATATTTATAGTATAGCCACTTAGATACATGTATACTGCCGCAATTACAAAAGAAGTTGGTATACCAATTGCTATAATAAATGACATTCTAAAGTTAATTAAAATCATTACTAAAATAGTAATAAGAATAATTCCAAGCATGATATTTGATACAACAATATTAAGTCTATCAAGAATCCTTTCTGAGTTGTCATCAGCAATTGAGATTTTGATATCTGGATTCTTTTTATTCATTTCAGGAAGAATTTTTTTAATATTTTGTACTATCTTAATAGCATCAGCACTATTACTTTGTTCAATTGCTAAAGATAGTGCATTTTGTCCATTAAATGAATACATTGTTGAAGAATCTTCATATTTTTTTGAAATAAAAGCAATATCTCTTAAATATAGATTTTGATTGTTTATTCTAATTTGAGTATTAGCAAAATCTTGGGCAGTTTTAGCTCCATTGAATGTAGAGATATAGTAGTGTTTACTTCCCCCTTCAATTTTACCAACAGGAAATATATAAGATAGTGTTGAGATTGCAGAAAAAACACTATTCTTATTTAGATTTAAAGCCTCAATTTTTCTATCATCTAATAAAACTTCAAAATATTTATCTGAATCTCCATAAATAGTAATATCATTAATTCCACCAAGGCCAAGAAGTTTACTTTTTAGATTGTCAGCGAAAGGTTTTAATTCATCTGTTGTATATTTTTCTGATGTTAAAGTTATATCAATAAGTGATCTTGAACGCTCTAAAACATTAACTGTTGGCTCATCCATGTCTGATGGTAAGTTTGATTTAACATTTGCAATTGCATCTTTGATTTTATCTGCTTCATTAAATCTATTTTTACCTTTTTTTAATTCTAATACAATAGAAAAACTTCCTGGGCTAATTACTGTAGTCATTACATCAACACTATCTATGTTTTTTAGATTATCTTCTATTTCAGCTACAGCCATTTTATCTAAAATATCAACTGATGCCCCTGTATATGAACCTCTTACTGAAATCATGTCCATATCAAAACTTGGAAAAATCTCTTTTGGTGTATTATTATATGACCAAATTCCAATTGCAAAAACTAACACAAAAAGTGTATAATTCATTCTTGAATTTTCAACAAAAAACTTTATAAATTTTTCAAACATATATGTCCTTAATAAAAAAAGAATTATATTATACCTTCATTAATGAAAGTTTAATCCTGCTAATTTTAAAAAATTTGATATAATAAATAATTAAATAGGATGCTAAATGGAAAACTTAAAAGAATTAAAAGAGATTTGCAAAGATTTTAAGGTTATGTATGTGGAAGATGATGAATCAATCGCTTCTACATTAATTAATTATTTATCAAAATTTTTTAAAGAAGTTATATATTTAACAAATGGAAATGATGCTTTAGATACTTATAAAGATGACAAAGAGTTTGATATTATAATTAGTGATATAAAAATGCCTGGTATTGATGGTTTAGAGTTAACTGATGAGATTAAAAAAATAAATCCAAATCAAAATATTATAATTGTTTCTGCTTATTCAGAGATGGATAATTTCTTAAAATCAATAAAACTTGGTGTAGATGGTTTTATTACCAAACCTATAGATTATGTAAACTTAAATAAAACACTTTTTAAAACAGCAGAAAAAATAAAAGCATTTAAAGATAATAAGATTTTTGAAGAAAGATTAAAAGTAGAAAATAATAAATTAAAGCAGTTTTCTGAAGTTTTTGATAAAGTTGCTATTGTTTCTAAAACAAATACAAATAAAGAGATTATTTATGTAAATGATTTTTTCTGTGAGATTTCTGGATATTCAAAAGAGGAGCTTTTAGGGAAAGAACATGAAGTTGTAAGACATCCTGATATGCCAAAATCTGTTTTTACTAAAATGTGGGAAGAACTAGAAGTGGGTAACACTTGGGAAGGGACAATTAAAAATAAAGCAAAAGATGGGAGTCCTTATTTTTTACATTATGTAGTTATTCCTTTAAAAGATGTTGATGGAAAAATTTATGAATATATTGGAATAGGTTTTTTAACAACCCATGAGGAACTTGAAAAAAGAGAATTTAAGAAAAAAGTTATGACTAATTATCTTGAATTTAAAAAAACAAATATAAATGCAATTGAAAGAATTTCATCTTTAGAAAAAGAATTGGAAAGTGTAAAATCAAAGAATGAATCTTTAGTTCTTTCAACTTCAAATGCTGAGAAAAGATTAAAAAAAGCAAGTAGTGAAGTAGACTTTTTAGAAAAAAAATTAAAAGAAAGAGATGGCCATTATAAGAAGATTCTTGAGATGCAAAAATCTAATTTAGTAAATATTACAAATGCTCATCAAAAGGCACTTGCATTAAATGAAAAGTATGAAAATGAGATTAGAAAAATTAATGAAATTATTGAAGTTAAAACACAAGAGATACTAAATTTAAATGGAAAGTTGAATGAACAATCTAATGTGGTTCATGATTTAAGAGATACTATAAAAAATATCAATTCATAAAATTAGATTCTTTTTTATAGTTATAATAAATTGTGCACCATCTTTCTCATTTGTAACTACTATTGTTCCTTTTAGGTTTTTTTCAATAATCATTTTTGACATATATAAACCAAGCCCTGTACCATTCATCTCTTTTTTTGTTGTGAAATAGGCTTTAAAAATTTTATCAAGGTTTTCCTCTTTTATTCCACCTGCATTATCTTGTACAACTATTTGAATATTTTCATCTTCTTCTTTAAAAAAGAGTTTTATTATTTTGTCATTGTTTTTGTTTTCAATAAGAGCTTCTTTTGCATTTTTGACAAGATTAAGTAAAACTTGTAAAAGTTCTCTTTTGTGAGTTTTCATACTTAGATTTTGTTCATATTCCACTTTATAAGTTATGTTATTGTTTTTAATTGAAGCTAATAAAATAGTATCTAATTCATTAATTAAATCACTAACTTTAAACTCTTCAACCTCTTTATCTTCTTTAAAAAAGTTTCTAAAATCATCTATTGTTTTTGACAAAAATTGAGTTTGTTCTCCAATATTATGTGCAATATCTTTGATGACATTTTCATCAAATTCATTTAATTCAATATCTGCAATAATATTATTGGCATCCATAGATATTGTAGTAATTGGTTGTCTCCATTGGTGTGCAATCATACTAATCATTTCACCCATTGCAGCATTTCTTGATTGGGCTAACATCATCTCTTCTTTTTCTTTTAGCTTCTTTTCTAAATAAACCTCTTTTGTAATCTCTCTCATAATCCCTAAAAAGTTTACAATATCACCCTTACTATTTATAATTGGAAGAACAGTAGCTGTAACCCAAAAATCTTTATTATCTTTTGTTTTGTTTTTGAATATCCCACCCCAAGTTTTTTTGTTTTTGATTCTATTCCACATATTTTTTATTTTAAGTTCGGTTTCTTTACTAAAATCACCTCTAAATATGCTTGGTTTTAGTCCTAATAATTCCTCTTTTGTATAAGCACTTAATTGGCAAATATATGGATTTACATAAATCATCTTCCCTTCAGTATCTGTTGTAATAATCGAAACAGGAGCACTTTCAATTATAAATTTAAATTCTAAAAGTTCTTTTTTTGTATTTTTTAAATCTATCTCTAGATTTTTTAATTCTGTAATATCAGAGTGAAAACCAACCATTCTAATTGCTTTTCCCTCTTTATTAAAATAGGTTTTTCCTCTATCTAGTATCCATACATAATGACCATCTTTATGTTTCATTCTATGGATATTTTTATAATAAGTAGTTTTTTTCTCATGATTGTTTTTTATATCTTTTATAGCCTCATCAATATCATCAGGGTGAACTCTTTTTGACCATTCATCAAGTTCATTTGCTAACTCATCATCTTCAAAGCCTAGCATCTTTTTCCAGTTTTTGGAGAAAAAAACTTTGCTATTTACTAAATCCCAATCCCATAAACCATCTCTACTCCCCTCTAAAGCTCTGTCATATCTTAAAAGAAGTTTCTCTTTATCTTTTTCAAGTTCTTTAATCTCTTTTAGGTTTTTATTTATCTCTAAATTATTACCACTTAATTTTTCAAATATTTTTATAAAAATTAATATCAGCATAATTGCTAAAAAAATAAAAAGAGCAATTAATGTATTACTTTTTTCTTCTATTTTATTAAATATTTCATAATACTCTTTTGTAGGAATAGAGATTCTTATTCCACCTCTTATATCACCTATTTTATAACCTTGGTGTTCATGGCATTGTAGGCATGATTTTGTTACTTTTAAAGAGCCCATAAAATCAAATTTTGTGAAATCTTTTTCTAGTTTTGAATAAAAAGATTCCGTTTTATTTTTTTCAAAATAATTTAGTGCTTCTTTTTCAAAATCATCGGGAGCATTTATTGGATTTATTGGGTTTAAACTTGTTAATTTAAAGTAGTTTTGATGGTCTTTATTTGATATTTCTGAAATCTGTCTTGTCATCCATGCAGGATTTATTTTTACAAGTATCTGTCCATCTTTTGTCTCAAGGGTATTGTCTTTTAAATATTTATTTGGTTTTATAGATTCATTTTGTTTTACATAAACTCCACCATGGGAAGCATTCCATTTTCTTGTATCTATTATGCTATTGTAGTTTGAAATTGCCTCATTAATAATCATTTTTTTTAAAAAGGTTTCATTATTTTTAGTATTATCAACTATTGTATAGATTACAAATATTGAAAATAACATTAACATAAAAATTAAAATATTACGAATTTTTTCTATTTTCATCATGAAACTTCTTTTTAATAAATTTGTAAATAGAAGAAGTGATTCCTTCTATTTACTTGCTGCAAAAAGTTTAACTTTTTTTAATATCTCTAAATCTTTTTTATCTTTTACATTTTCAGCAAAAATTTTAATATTTAGTAGGTCTGCTAAGTCGCAAATAGAATCTAAGAAATCTTGCTTAGACCTTTCTTTTTCTATATCGCTTGTATAATCTCTAGCAAGTCTTATATAATCAACATTGAACTCTTTTAAATTTTCTGTAGGAATAAATTTACTTTCAAATCTTTTAATAATAACCCGAGCTCCACAACTATGCATTGAATCACAGAAATTTTTGAATATATCCATATCTTTTGCAACAGAATAAGCTGTTAATGAAAACACAAGTTTAGATGCAATCTCTTTGTTTCTTGAGATTCTATTTTGAAGCCATTTTATAAAATCTTTTTTCCCAATTGAATCAATTGATAAATTTATACAAATCTTGTGGTTTATATTATTTAAAATTACATAAGTAATAACTTTTTCAATAACTGCTTTATCAAAACTTTCAATCATCTCATATTTTTCTGCAATTGAGACAAAAGTACCAATTGGTATTTGATTGTTCTCTTGATCTTTTGCTTTTGTAAAGGCTTCTTGCATAACAATCTCATTTGTTTCACCTTCAATTTTATAAGCATCGTTGATAAATTCAATGTCAAAATCATTATCTGTGATTATTTGTTTAATTAATTCTCTCCATAGATTCATATCCCTTGAATGTACATTTTTTGAACCAATAAAGAACTCATTTGGACCAATTAGTTTCGCTTTTTCATAGGCTTCATTTGCACCTTGTAAAAGTTCATTAATAGAAGCTAACTCATTAAATGGTGTTGCCCCAATGTGAGCAAGTTCTGTTAATTTTAATTCCTCCCCTAAGGTTTCAAAGGCAAGTTTTAATCTTGCACAAATATCTAAAGCACAATTTTTATCACAAGTTTTAGCTAAAAGTGCAAATTCAGAACCAAATACTCTATAGGCATTTATATCTAAGCTATTATCAGATTTAAGATTTTTTAATATATTTGAAAAACTAATTAAATATGAATCAACTTCATCTTTTGTGTGGGTTTTCGCATAGGCTGCAAGATTGTCAATTTTTATATTAAAGATAAAACCATCCTCTTTTTTTATAAACATTTGTTTTATATCAGTTTCTAATGTTTGTTTTAAATCTAATCCTGTTAATTCATCTTCAGATAATTTTTTTGATAAAACATTTATATTGTTAGTAAGTTTGTTAATCATTGATTCAATTTTTCTTGACATATCATTCATTGCAATAGAAACATTTTTAATCTCAATTGTCCAAGGTAGAGGATCTATCACACCAAATTTTGCTTGAGCAATATTTTTAGCTAAAGCCTCAATCTTTTTAAGTGGTCTTAATAAAAATTGAACAAAAACTAAAAGAAAAATCATTGAAATTATAAAGGCAATAAAAGCATAAACAATTGAGTTTTTAGCTTGTTCATAAAGTTTTGCATAAGCTTCCCCTGGATTGGGACTTACATAAATTACTGCACTAGTATTCCAACCATCTGAGATTTCACTTGTTTTTTCTTCAAGACTAATTGGAATTAAATTTATAAACCAGCTAGGAACATATTCAAATTTAATATCTCTTTTCTCTTGGATTAAAACTTTTTTGATATTTAGTTTTGCCGTTGTGGTAATTGAATCATCAAACTTTTTTGCTTTGATATTGAAAATTATTTCTCCACCTTGTTTGTAAGCATTTGATGGAATATATCTATACTCTTGAGTTTTAACATCATCAACAAAACCTAAATCTTCACTTTCACCTTCAAGTTTTAAAAGTTGTTCATTTAAAGAACTATCATCACCAACTTTTTCAACACTACCAAATTTAGAATCAACACTTACAGACTCAATTTCCCAGTTAGAATCATCTAATTGTTTAGCTGCACCAATTAATTCACTTGATTTAATTGTAAAATTAGCATCTTCAAGTCTTATCTCTTTGTAAAAGCCACTATTTGAAATCACTTTAATTATAGACTCAATCTCTGGATCGTTTTTGTCTTTAATTAAAGGTCTTAAGCTCATCCCAATTGATGTAGCAGTATCTTGTGCCTTTGTTGCTGATTCTACCTCAAGGTATTCTTTCATATTTTTTACACTTATTAAAAAGTTTCCACTAAAAATAATGAAAAAGATAATAGCGATAATAAAATATAGTTGTTTAGATAATGACATGAATTTCCTTTTTTATATTCTACTTAACATAGATTTCCAATTTCTCAAATTATTTGAACCAACCCTAACAGAAGTTGTACCTCTGTTTTTTGCTTGCCATAGTCCTGTTGCATTAAAACTGTAAATAGGCCTTAAATCTGGTCTTTTTGTAGCTAGTTTTAGTTTTTTATTTACATTATCAAGGACAATAGGAGTAGCCTCTGGTTTATGATAATATGTTAATACCATATGGGCTTCTTCATATTTTGTTCTTGAACGTTTTAATTTTACATAAGTTATCCTAAGTTTGCTATCAGGAACTCCTAATTTTTTCAAACTATAATATTTTGCAATAGCATAATCTTCACAATCTCCAGCGCCTGTACCTAAAAATTCAAAAGGTGTTGCCCAGTAATCATTTTTTTTCCAATGGACAATATCTCTTTTATATCTTAATTTATTCCAAAAATCATTTACATCTTTTAATTTATGCAAGATATCTTTTGATTTAGCATTTTGGATTACACTATCCCAAATTTCAACTCTTTTTAGAGCTTTTTCTCCATATTTAGCTGTAATTTTAGATAATTGATCTTCTGTAATATTATAGGTTTTTTGTGCGGAAGTAGTTGTTAAGATAGAAGAGAAAAGAAAAAAAGATAAGAAAAATATTTTTTTCATATTCTCTCCTTGTAAGCTTATTTATTATTTTAAGGTATTTAAAATTGAATCTTCCTGAAGTTTTTCACTATCGTATTTTACAATAACAACATTTTCAGTTTTATTTATGTACCACTCATCAATTCCCTCAATTGTATCTAATTTAGAAGTATTTTCTTGATTTGTATTATTTAATGGTATATAAGAAAGTTTTTTCTTCTCTGGATTTGGCATAGTTAAGATTAAAACAATCCACAAAACACAAATTATTGCAATTACAATTACAAGTGATGCTAATGTAACTTTTTCAAAAAATAAACCACCTAAAAGCCCCCCTAAGAAAGTACCAAAATATCCAAATGAGTTAAATATACCTAGTACTAATCCCCTTTGGTGAACTTTTGCAAATTTAGAAGCAAGTGATTGCATAATTGGTTCATGCATATTAAATCCAATAAAGAAAATAACAACACCAACAACAAAAAATGTAGCAGATGAACTTAATCCAATAATTAAATATGAAACAGCAAAGAAAACAATACCAATCATAAGAATCTCTTTAAATTTACCTTTTTTCTCAGCTAAAATAGCAGCTGGTGCCATAGCTAAAAATCCAAATATCATAGATGGTAGGTAAACTTTCCAAAGTTCAGACATCTCCCATTGGAAGTTTTTGATTAAAACCATTGGAATAATCATAAATGCAAATGTCATCAAACCTTTTTGTAGAAAGTTTGTTATATTCATTTTCATTAGATTTGCATTTCCTAAAACCTCTGGGAGTTTTGATTTCCCATTATAAGAGTGTTCAATTTTTGGTGGATTTGGTACAGCTTTTAATAATACAACAATTGAACCAAGTGCAATTACCGCTGTAATATAAAATAGACTTTCAACACCAGCAAATGAACTTATTGTTGGTCCTAAAATCATAGAGGCAGCAAAACTTACTCCAATAGCCATACCCATAACAGCCATAGCTTTTGGTCTTTGCTCCTCTTTTACTAAATCACTAATCATAGCTGTAACTACTGCTCCAATAGCTCCAGCACCTTGTAAAAATCGTCCTAACATAAGAGTCAGAATATCAGTTGCAATGGCACAAAAAATAGAACCAATAGCAAAAAGTATAAGGCCTGTTATAATAGTACCTTTTCTCCCTAATTTATCACTCATTACTCCAAATGGAATTTGAAAAAGCATTTGAGTTAAGGCGTAACCACCAACAACAATTCCTACAAGTGTTGTTGTTGCACCATGAAGATTTATCGCATAAACTGAAAGAACAGGTAAAACTAAAAATAGACCGAAAAATCTTAGTGCAATAATTGAACTAAGAGGTAAAATAGATTTAATCATATATAATCCCAAGTATTTTAAAATAGAGCAGATTATATTTGATTTAAGTTAAAATTACCGTTAAAGGTTGAAAGTAAAGGATATTTATGAAAATAGTTTTAGCAAGTGGCAATAAAGGAAAAATTGAAGAGTTTAAAAAACTAATGCCAAATGATGAAGTTGTAGCTTTTAAAGAGTTAATTGGTGATTTTGAAGTTATTGAAGATAAAGATAGTTTTCAAGGAAATGCTATAAAAAAAGCTGTTGAGATTTATGAAAAGATTCTTTTAGAATATCCAGATGATAATATTGTAGTAATTTCAGATGATAGTGGTATTACAGTTCCAGCTATTAATAATGAACCAGGAATTTATTCAGCTAGGTATGCAGGTGAGGGTTCAAGTGATAAAGAAAATAATGCAAAATTAATCTCAAAATTAAAAGAAAGAAATTTATCAAAGACACCAGCTTATTATACAGCTTGTATAGCAATTGTTTATAAAAATGAAACTTATAGTGTACATGGATGGATGCATGGAAATGTTATCGATGAGGAAAAAGGTGAGGGTGGTTTTGGATATGACCCTATGTTTATAGCTAATGGTTTTGATAAAACATTGGGAGAATTAGGTTATGAAGGAAAAAAAGAGTTTTCCCATAGAACAAAGGCATTAAAGTTAGCAAAAAAAGTTTTAGAGGTGATTTTATAAAAGTAGAGAAATCTCTACTTTTATTTTAAAATACATAAACTGCAGCAATCCATCCAAATATGACAAGGGGAATATTATAGTGTAAAAATGTTGGCACAACTGAATCCCAAATATGATCATGTTGTCCATCAACATTAAGTCCTGAAGTTGGTCCTAATGTACTATCTGAAGCTGGACTTCCCGCATCCCCTAATGCAGCAGCAGTTCCTATAATAGTAATTGTAGCCATAACTGAAAAGTCTAATTGTAAACATAATGGTGCGTAAATAGTTGCAATAATTGGAATGGTAGAAAAAGATGAACCAATCCCCATTGTAATAAATAATCCAACAAGAAGCATCAATAAAACTGCCAATGATTTATTATCCCCAATAATATCAACAACTGATGAGACTAAAGTTTCAACAGCTCCTGTTGAGTTTATTACATTTGCAAAACCATTTGCTGCAATCATTATAAATCCAATCATACCCATCATTCTTAATCCCTTTGTAAAAAAATCTTGGGTTTGGTTTGCTTTAATAACACCTGCAACAATGAAAATAATAAAACCAGCTAATGAACCTAAAATAATTGAGTTTGTGTAAACTTGTAAAGCCAAAGCAGTAATTACTGAGATTAAAGCAACAAATATATGAAAAAGATTAATCTCTTTTTTTTCTGACTCAATTTCTAATATTTTGCTAATGTCATAAATTCTTTTCTTTTTATATGTGAAGAAAATAGCAAGCAATAAACCTAAAAGCATACCAAATACAGGTATAGACATAGCTATAGGAAGTTGAGTAGAAACTGCATTTACTCCATTATCAATTAGGTTTTTTAATAAAATTTCATTTAAGAAAATCCCTCCAAATCCAACTGGAAGTAACATATATGTAGCAACTAAACCAAAGGTAATTATACAAGCAATAACTCTTCTATCTAATTGAAGTTTTGCCATTGAGTGAAGTAAAGGTGGAATTAAAATTGGAATAAAAGCAATATGAACAGGCACAAGATTTTGAGAAGAAATTGCAGCAAATAAAATCAATGTTAACATTAAATATTTTATATAAATAAATCCAAAAGATGATGGATTTGCTGATACTTTTTTTATTATCATATTTGATAATAAATCAGTTATACCAGATTTTGAAATAGCAACAGCAAATGTTCCTAACATTGCATAACTTAATGCAATTGTTGCACCATTACCCAATCCACTATTAAAAGCTTTTATAGTTTCACTTAAATCAAGACCTGCACTTAATCCTCCAACTATCGCTCCCACAATTAAAGCGATAACTATATTTACTCTAACTAATGAGAGTAAAACCATTAAACTAACTGCAATTACTACAGAGTTCATATTTTGTCCTTCTTAATAAATTTTATAAAAATTACATAAATATTTTATATAAATTACATTTTTCAAGGTGGAAGTTTACTCAAAAGCTTGTAAAAAAAAACTAAAGCTAGTTTATTTGATTATGAAAATACTCTTATGTACTCTTACATTAAAATCAATTGCCTTTACAGACATCTCAATTTCATACTTATTTTCTGATATTTTTTTTAATAAAGCGATGATATTAAATTTTGTATTTTCGATTTGAATTTTATCTAAGCTTTCAAAATTATCAAGGGTATTGATATATTTTTCTAAAAAAGATAGATGATTTTTTGCTTGAATATATTTGTATTGATTTTGAATATTTAAAGAGTTTATTGATTTTAATTCATATAAATTTATAGAGATTATTGAAAAAATAAATATTAATATGATTGTTGAAAAAAGAGTAAAGGATTTAATCATTTTGCAAGTCCCAAACTAAAGATATCTTATCCTTTAGATTTATTTTAATAGTTGTTGTATTTGTTGTTTTATTTAAAGAAAATGATTTTACCTCTTTTAATAATATACTATTTTCAAAATATAAAATATTGTTTTCAAATTTTAATTTACTTGATATATTTTCTTTGTGTTTTTCTAAAAAAATCTTTGTTGCATTTAAATCAATTTTTAATATTGCTAATTCTTGATTTTTTATTTGTGTTTCTTGAATGTTTTTAGCAAATAATAGTGATGAGATAATTACAATGGTACTTATGAAAACTACAATTATTAATTCCAGTAAAGAAAAAGCTTTTTTCATCTAATTTAACTCATATTTAAAAAGATTTATCTTTTCATTTTTATTTTCAATTTTTTTAACATTTAAGTTTTCTATTTGGGAATCATTTATTAAGATTTTTATATTTTCAGTTGAGTTTGTAAAATTTGATGAATAGGTGTTTGTATTAAATGAATTTTCCAATTCATTTAATTTCATATACTCTTCATCAAAATTGTCATAGTTGGAAACTTTTGAAAATCCAACTATAACAATAGATAAAAGAAATACGCTTACTAAGGTTTCAAATAAAGTAAAGCTATTTTTTTCCAATTTCGCAAGCTTTTTCATATGCTGCTTCAATTGTTTTAATCATAGAATCTCTTACAGCTCCCTCTTCTAATTTAGCATAACCAGCTGCTGTTGTACCACCTGGACTCATAACAGAATCTTTAATCAATGCAGGGTGTGATTTATCTAAAAGTTTTGCAAAACCTTCAAATAAACCTTGAACAAGTTCATTACTTATCTCTCTTTCAAGACCAGCTTTAACTGCACCATCACTTAAACTTTCAGCAATTAAACTTAAAAATGCTGGACCACTTCCTGCAACAGCAGTTGCAATGTCAAGTTGTTTTTCTGTATTTACCCAAACAGCTTTTCCTATATATGAAAACAATTCAATTGCAAGATTCTTAGCTTCTAAGTCACCTGTTATAGTTGTTGTTGAACTAGAAACTGAAGCAGCAACATTTGGCATAGTTCTAACATAATATTTAGATTTGATTTGTTTTTTTAGTGTATCAAGTTGAGTACCAGCTAATATTGAGAATAAAATATTTGCCTCACCCTCAAGACGTGCCGCTACACTTTGAAGTGCATATGGTTTCACACATAAAATTATGTTCTTATTTGTCATATCTTCATTGTCAGATATCTCTTTTATTTCAATATTAGGAATTTTTTCTTTTAACTGTTTTAATTTGTTAAAATCCCTTCCAATAATTTCAACTTCAAAATTATTTATTAAACCCTTTGCAAGAGCTTGTGCCATAAAACCATTTCCAATTAGAGTTAATTTCATTCTTATAAACCTTATTTAATTATTTAGTTTATTATAGCCAATTGATAAAATTAGGTCAAAAAAAGTAAGTAAGTAGCAAGGATTTATTAGATAGAATATTGCTTTTACGATATAAGGATTGTTAAAATGAGATATCTTTTTAAATTTAGAAATTTACTTCTTGTTGCAGGAATAGCGTTTACATTCACTGCTTGTTCACAGAAATCAGAAAAAATTCAAGAATATGGAAAGCCGGCATTATACTGGTATAACAAAATGATTACAGAGATTAGTACTGGGTATTTAGAGGATGCAGATGATACATATACTTCTTTAGAAAGTGAGCATAGAAATTCACCTTTATTGCCAACAGCATTACTTATACTTGCAAATGGACATATGGATGAAGAGGAATATCAATTAGCGAATTTTTATCTTGATGAATATATTAAAAGATATGCTTTAAGTAAAAATATTGATTATGTAAGATATTTAAAAATTAAAGCAAACTTTATGGGATTTGCTTATGATTTAAGGGATCAACAACTAATTGATGACACAATTGCAGATATTGATAATTTTAAAAAGACTTTTCCAAGGTCACCATATATGCCATTGGTAAATACTATGAGTGGAAGATTATTTATGGCAAAAGCATCTTTAGATAAAGAAATTTCTGATTTATATAATAGATTAGGTAAAGAAAAAGCAGCAATTTATTATCTAAAAAAAGCTAAAGATTCTTGGGTTGAACCAAAAGAGATTGAAGAAGTAGATGTTCCATTTTATAGATATCCATTTGAAAGAAATATGTTTTTAGATAGAGTTTATTTTAAATAGAAAAATAGGAGTTAAAATATATGGAATTAGAAAATTATGATTCTTTCCCACAACAAATACCACTAATTATTGAGGATGATGTATTTTTATACCCTTTTATGATCGCACCTTTATTTTTAAGTAATGAAGAAAATATTAAAGCAGTAGAAGATGCAATTGAATTTAATAAACTTGTAATAGTTAGTGTTAGTAAACCAGGATTTGAGGGAAAAAGAGAAGAGGGTAGCTTCTATGATGTAGGAGTTATTGGAAATATTATGAGAAAAGTTAGTTTACCAGATGGTAAAATTAAAGTACTTTTCCAAGGTTTAGCAAAAGGAAAAATTGAAAGTTTTAATACTGAAAGTCCTATTTATGTTCAAGTTGATAAATTACAAGATGAAGAGTATTCAAAGGAAAGTGTAGACTCAATAGTTGATGTATTAAGAGAACAAGTTAAAAAACTATCAAGAATCAACTCAAAATTTCCAGCTGATTTAATTAAAACAATTGAAGAAAATGATGATGCAACTAGAATTGCAGATTTAATTTCATCTGTTTTAAGAGTTAAAAAAGAGGATGCTTATAAACTATTTGCAGAAACTAATATAGAAAAAAGACTTCTTGAAGTAGTTGAAACAATTAAAAAAGAGATTGAAAGCTTTAAAATTCAAAAAGAGATTACTCAAAAAGTAAATTCAAAAATTGAAAAAACTCATAAAGATTATTTTCTAAAAGAACAAATCAAGGCTATTCAAAAAGAGCTTGGTGGGGACAATCAAAAAGAAACTGAGATTAAAGCTTATAAGAAAAGACTTAAAAAAATTAAAAAACATATGCCAATTGATGGTTATAAAGAAACAAAAAAACAAATTGAAAAATTAAGTAGAATGCATCAGGATTCACCTGATAGTGCTTTACTTCAAACATATATTGAAAATGTTTTAGATATACCATTTGGTGAGTTTTCAGATGAAAAAATCACTGTAAAAAGTGTAGAAGAACAATTAAATAAAGACCATTATTCATTAAAAATACCAAAAGAGAGAATCTCTGAATACTTTGCTGTAAAAGAGATGTTAGAGTTAAGAAAGATTGAAAGCTTAAAATCAAAAGGGACTGTTTTATGTTTTGTGGGACCTCCAGGTGTAGGTAAAACTTCATTGGCAAACTCAATTTCTCAAGCTTTAAAAAGACCCCTTGTAAGAGTTGCTCTTGGTGGGATGGAAGATGTAAATGAGTTAAGAGGTCATAGAAGAACTTATGTAGGGGCAATGCCAGGAAGAATAGTAAAGGGTTTAACTGATGCTAAAAAAATGAATCCTGTAATTGTTTTAGATGAAATTGATAAGTTAGGCGCTAATCATAGAGGTGACCCAACTGCAGTTATGCTTGAGGTTTTAGACCCAGAACAAAACCATGAATTTAGGGATTTATATTTAAATTTTGCAATTGATTTATCTCAATGTATCTTTGTTGCAACGGCAAATGATGCTAGAAGAATTCCAGCTGCTTTAAGGGATAGAATGGAGTTTATTGAGATTAGTTCATATACTCCAAATGAGAAATACTATATTGCTAAAGATTATCTAATCCCTCAAGAGTTAGAAAAACATGGTTTAAAAAGAAGTGAAATAACACTTTCAAAAACAACTATAGAAGCTATTATCTCTAAATATACAAGAGAAGCTGGAGTTAGAAATTTAAGACGTGTATTTGCTAAGTTATTTAGAAAAGCAGTAAAAAAACTTCTTAAAAATCCAGAATGTAAAAAAGTTTCAATAAATACAAAAAATCTAAAAGAGTATTTAGATAATCCTATTTTTGAAATAGACCCAGCAGAAAAGAAAAACCAAATTGGTGTAACTAATGGTTTAGCTTGGACAGCAGTTGGTGGAGATGTTCTTAAAACTGAAGCTGTTAAATTAAGAGGTAAGGGTATTTTAAATGTAACAGGAAATCTTGGGGATGTTATGAAAGAATCTTCAAGAATCTCTTATTCTGTTGTTAAACTTTTAATTGATGCAAAGAAACTAAAAATCAAAGATTCAATTATCCCTAAAACAGCAAAAGAGGAAGAAGAAAAAATTAAAGTAGACCCTAGTGAGGTTTATAAAAGATATGATATCCACTTACATATTCCAGAGGGTGCAACTCCAAAGGATGGACCAAGTGCTGGTATAACTATGGCTGTTACAATAGCTTCAATTTTAAGTGAAAAAGAGGTTAGGTCAGATGTTGCTATGACAGGAGAGTTAACTTTAACTGGAAAAGTATTACCTATTGGTGGATTAAAAGAGAAGCTAATTGCAGCTTATAAAGCAAAAATGAAACTAGCTTTAATACCTAGAAAAAATTATCAAAGAGATTTAGATGAAATCCCTGATGAGGTTAAAGAGGCTATGGAGATAAAAGCAGTAGATACAATTGAAGATGTATTTAAAGAGACTTTAATTTAAATAAAATGAGACGTGGGGCAAGAGATAGTCAAGTTATCAATAACTTTTTTTCTTTTGCTACCATTGTTATAATATCTATTGTTTTAATTTTATACAAAACTTTTATACTAAAAGATGAACCTACAAAAATAGAAAAACTTCAATGCCAAAAAGAATCCCACACAACTGTATTTGTTAATAATTTAGAAATATTAGAAAAATCATTCAATGCTTTAACTAAAGGTTATTACAAACTTGATGGGGGTATGATTGAGTCTTCGTTAGAAAATTCTAATTTAAAAAAAAGTATTTCATTGGATGAGATTGATGGTTTTTTTATTGAATCAATTGGTCATAATCCTAAAAAAGATTTAAAAACTTTTTTAAAGATAAATTATGAAATAGTAGAATTTGATAAAAAAGAGAGTGGAAATTTAGATTATGGTGTTCTGATGACCTCATTTAGAATTAATTCAAATGAAGTTTTTAGGGTAAATACAAATATAAAATTTATGTACAGCAATGGTATTAAAAACAGAGTAGACTGTACAATGAAGGTTTTTAAAAATTATGTTGAATATTCAAGAAGATAAATGGACTCTAACTAATATAATCATTGGTATCACTATTGCTTTATATTTAGTCCAAACTAATGTTTTTACTTATGGTCCTCTTTTAATGGGATTAAATATCTATTTTACTGAAGCTGGATTTCTTTGGCAACCTTTAACATCTATGTTTGCCCATGGAGGTTTAGGTCACTTAGCTATGAATATGTTTGTTTTATACCAATTTGGTAATTTGATAGAAAAATACAGAGGAAAAAAAGAATTAGCAATAATCTATTTTGTTGGAGGAGTGCTAACCTCTTTATTAAGTTATTTATATATCTATTATCTTGATCATCAAGTAAATCTTGTGGGAGCTTCTGGAGCTATTTGTGTATTATTAGGATATATTGCATATTTTGATAAGTATCAAAGAAAAGGGATAATAACTTGGATATTAATAATCTCAGTTGCACCACTACTTATTGGACTTCCTATTGCTTGGTATGCACACTTTATAGGTTTAGGTTTAGGGTTTGTATTTGGAATTATTAGAAAAAGAACTTTAATTAACAGGTGATACAAAAAACGAAACAACATACATAACTGCTAAAACAAAAAATATACCTATAAAGATATCTTTGATTTTAACTGTTGGATTTAGAGTACCGCAATATGGACATCTTCTTATTTTAGCTTCAATCTCTCTTTTACAATGTCTACAAGGTTCCAAATTTATTTTATCCTTTATAAAACTTTATTGAGTAAAACTATATCATAAAAATTGTTTTTATATGATTCAATGGCAAATTTTTATTTTAAAAATAATTAAATTTGATTATTTTGAATCTTAACATAACAAAGAATTTCTAAGCTTTAAAATAATATTAACTATATAGTGAAGTAAATAAATAATATATACACTATTTAAGTTCAATGATTATAGAATATTGCTATCTTAACTAAGGTAAAGCTAAATGAATTTTCAAAATATGCAAATAGTGTCAGTTGATGATAATGAAAATAATCTTTTTTTGATTGAATCTATATGTCAAGATATGAATTTAAATATAAAAAGTTTTTCCCAACCTTTAGACGCACTTCTTTATTCCCTTAAAAATAATGTTGATTTAATTATTACAGATTATATGATGCCAGAGTTAGATGGTTTAGAGTTTATTGAAGAGTTTAGAAAACAAAAGAAAAATATACCAATTATTATGATTACAGCTGCTGGAGATGATGAGAAAATTCATAAAAAAGCTTTTGAATTAGGTGTTAATGATTTCTTAAGTAAACCTATCAATGCAACTTTATTTGAAGCAAGGGTAATAAACTTATTAACAAATCATAAAAATAGAATTTTATTAGAAGATAGAGCAAAACATCTAGAATCTGAAGTTTTAAAAGCTACTGAGGTATTGATAAAAAGGGAACATGAAACATTAAGGATTTTAGGGAAAACAGCAGAATATAAAGACCCTGAAACTGCATCCCATGTAGCTAGAGTGGCACACTATTCAAGAATGCTTGCTAGAGAATATGGCTTAAGTGAAAAGGATCAAGATATTATTTTTTATGCCGCTCCATTTCATGATTTAGGAAAAGTTGGAATAGAAGATAAAATTTTATTAAAACCTGGAAAGTTAGATTTTGATGAATTTGAAACTATGAAAACCCATGCCCAGATAGGTTATGAGATATTAAAAGATTCTCAAAGTGAGTATTTAAAAGCAGGAGCTATTATAGCAATAACACACCATGAGAAGTTTGATGGAAGTGGATACCCAAATAAAATTAGTGGTGAAGCTATACATATTTATGGAAGAATTGTTGCAGTAGTTGATGTTTTTGATGCTTTAACTTCCCATCGACCCTATAAAAAAGCTTGGAGTTTTGAGGATGCATTAAATCTTTTAAGAGAGGAAAAGGGTAAACACTTTGATCCCAAAATAATTGAATTATTTGAAAAAAATATTGATGAAGTGAATGAAATATACAATTCCTTTAAAGAAGAATTATAAAGAAGGATTAAAGTTGAAAAATCTAAGTATAAAAGTAAAATTAATTCTTCTTTTTATTTTTGTGAAAATTATTCCTTTGTTGATTATTGCATATATTGCATATATAGGTGTTTTAAAACTAGATAAATATATTCAAGAAAGCACAAGATATTATTATAATAAAAATAAAGAGATTATTTTAAATACTGCAAATGAGTCTATTGAAGATAGTGTAAAGTTTTTAGATAAAAAATCACAACATTCTTTAGAAAGATTAACCTATGAAACAGCAAATAAGATTGCACAGTTTTTATATGAAAGGGATAATGATATACTTTTCCTTTCACAATTACAGTTAAATAATAAGGTAATAAAAACTTTTTTTGATAGTAAACAAAAAGAGATTTTACTCCATGAAGAGTATGTTTTTAATGATGAAACAAATAACTGGGAATCAACTAATAAGCCTACTAAAGAGATTAGAAATTCAGTTAAAGCAGATTTAAAAGACAATGAAAAAGAGTTTAATTTTAGTGATCCATTAAATTTTATAAAAAAACAGATTCCTTTATATAAAGAGATAAATTATTTTGATTTAAATGGAATGGAAATTTATAAAACTTCATTGATAAATCAAAAACTTTTAGATATTTCAAAAAAAGAAAATACATATATTAATTCAGAAAACTATTTTAATGAAATTTCAAATCTAAAAAAAGGTGAAATTTATGTTTCTGAAGTTATTGGTGAATATGTAAAATCAAATATAATTGGAACATACACAAAGGAAAAAACATCTAAGGCTCATATTTCTTTTGAACCAGAAAAAAGTGCATATGCAGGAAAAGAAAACCCTGTTGGTAAGAGATTTGAAGGTATTGTTAGGTTTGTAACTCCCGTATTTAAAAACAATACTAAAATAGGATATTTATCTTTAGCTTTAGACCATGAACATCTAATGCAATTTACAGATACTTTACATCCTACAGAAGATTACCCTACCCAAAATATCTCTGATGCAAGTGCAGGGAATTATGCTTTTATGTGGGATAATCTTGGCAGAAATATTTCCCATCCAAGGGATTATTTCATCTCTGGATTTAATAAGGAAACAGGAGAAAGAGAAATTCCATGGTTAAGTAATGATTTGGCAACAAAATTTAAAACTTCACAAAAATCTATAAATGAGTTTTTAAAAGATTACCCAACTTTTGAAGAACAGTCATTAAGTAAAAAACCAAATTTATCACAAATAAAAGATGGAACTTTAGGACTAGATTGTCGATATTTAAATTTTGCACCACAATGTCAAGGTTGGATGCAATTAACAAAAAATGGAGGGTATGGCTCTTTTGTTATATATTGGAGTAAGGTTTGGAAACTTACAACAGCTGCAGCAATACCATATTATACAGGGAAATATAAGGATTCAAAAAGAGGTTTTGGATTTGTTACAATTGGGGCAAATGTAGATGAATTTCATGCTGCTGCAAATGAAACAAAAAGAAGTGTAAATAAGATTTTAGATGAACAAACCCAACATATGGAAGAGATTATTAGTGAAAATAAATCTGAAATTAAACACTATATCAATTCACTAGTTAACGAACTTACAATTATAACTTTTCTGATGGTTATTATTGTAATTGCAATTGCTGTGGCAGTTTCAAACTATATAAGTGGAAAAATTAAAAAACTTCTTATTGGTACACAAAAATTCATTAGTAAAAAATTTGATTATAGAATTAAAGTTGATACAAATGATGAAATTGGTAATTTAGAACAATCATTTAATAAAATGGCTGATCAAATAGAAAATTTAATAAATGAACAAAAACTATTAAATGAAAATCTTGAAGAAAAAGTTCAAGAGAAAACAAAAGAATTAGTTAATATTAATGAAAATTTAGAAAATCAAATAACACAAAGAACAGAGCATCTAAAGCAAACACTAAAAAGAGCACAAAAAGCAGATGAGGCTAAATCAACATTTTTAGCTAATATGTCCCATGAGATAAGAACTCCACTTAATGCTATTATTGGTTTTTCTGAGTTATTAAGTCAAAAAGAGGAATTAGAACTTCAATCAAGAAAACAAGCTGAAGTGATACATACAAGTGCTAACTCATTATTATCAATAATAAATGATATTTTAGATATTTCAAAAATAGAAAGTGGTAATTTTGATATTACAATTGAAGAGTCAGATATATATTTTATTAGTGAACATGTAGTTGAACTTTTTTCAAAAAGAGCCATTGAAAAAGATATAAGACTAGTATTAAATCTTGACCACAAAGTTCCACTTTGTTTAATGACTGATGGAGTTAGAATTAGACAGGTTTTATCGAATCTTTTAAGTAATGCAATTAAATTTACCCAAAGTCGTGGTACTGTTGAATTAAATATTTTTGTTGTTGAAACAAAAGATACTAAAACAATAATTAGATTTGAGATTTTAGATAATGGTATTGGGATTCCTGATGATAAGTTAAATAAAATTTTTCAACCTTTTGTTCAAGTTGACCATAAAAGAAGTAGACAATATGAAGGTACAGGTTTAGGTCTAAGTATTTGTAGTCATATTATAAATGCTTTTGGGTCTCAGTTAAATGTAAAAAGTGAAATTGGAAAAGGAACTAAGTTTTGGTTTGATATGGATTTTACAATATGTCCTAATACAATTTTTGATGATAAAGATTATTTAACTAGTTTAAAATATACAATTGAAAAAGAGGATAATGATCTTTATCATTACTCAAAAAGATATTTAGATATTTTTGGAAAACCAACTTCAATTTTAACTAGTGAGAACATTATAATTTATCCATTTAAAAACAAATTAGAATTAGATTTAATAAGAAAAAAATATCCAAAAAACTCAATCTTAATTTTATTGGAATATGAAAAAGATTCAAGACAATTTACTTTAAAAGGTGATGAATTCTTTGTTGCCTTACCTTTCTATCCTTCAAAGATAAATGATGGATTACGAGAACTTTTGAGAAAAAAGAATAAGAATATCCCATCTGAATATACTGAGGTAAAAAATAGTTATGATGCAAAGATTTTAGTTGCTGAAGATAATTTTGCAAATCAAGAATTGATTTCATATATTTTAGAATCTTTAGAGATAGATTTTACAATAAAAGAAAATGGACTTGAAACCCTTGAAGAGTATAAGAAAAATTCTAATTATGATTTGATTTTTATGGATATTAATATGCCTATTATGGATGGAATTAAATCTTTTAAAGAGATTAGAAAATATGAAAAAGAAAAAGATTTAGAACAAACTCCAATTATTGCATTAACTGCAAATGCCATTAAAGGGGATAGAGAAAGATTTTTAGATTTAGGTATGAATGATTATTTAAGTAAACCTATCAATTCAACTGATTTAACAAAGGTATTTGCAAAGTTTTTAAATGATAAACCTTTAAATATATTAGAAGAAGAAACTTTCATTTTAGAAGATAAAGAGTTAGAAAATTTTGGTATAGATTTAGAAAAAATTATTGATAAATTGGGTGTAAATGAAAAAATAGCAAAAATGGTTGTAGATAAGTTTTCAAAAGATATTATCAAAGATTTAGATGAACTTGAAAATTTTATCAAGGAAAATGATAAAGATAATATAAGATTAAAGGCTCATTACATTAAAAACTCATGCTTAAATGTTGCTTTAGTTGAAGTTTGTGATATTTTGCAAGAGATAGAAGTAAAAGACTTTAAAAAGAGTTTAGTAGAAGAAAAATTTGAACAAATAAAAAGATTATTAGGAGTATAAAATTGCAAGATATTTGGATAATGCCAATTTAACTGTGTAAGTTCAAAAATGTTAATTTATTAGATAGGATAAAACCATCAATATATTATAGGGATATTGTCATTCCTTTTTATCTCAAAATGATTTATCATTATGAGTTAAATTAAAGAATTAGGATTTAAAGCTAACTCTTTTATAGTAGTTTTAGAAAAAGTATGACTTATTGAATTTTTTGATTCCATCCAAGTTTCATGCATAGCACATTTGTTTTTTTCACTGCATAAACCAAGACCTAATATACATTTATCATCATCTAAATCATTCATAATTATCAAAATGTCTTTTATTGATATTTCACCACTGTCTTTTTTTAGTGTAATACCCCCATTTTTACCTTTTTTTGAAATTATAAGTTCATTATTAGACAATAGTGTAATTATTTTAGTCATATATTTATAAGATATATTTAAAGTTTCAGATATTTCTTTTGTGTGAAATAATTCATTTTGATTTTTTGCCATAAATATCAAAATTCTAAGTGCATATTCAGTTGTAGTATTTAGTTTCACAATCAGCTCTTTTTTATTTATATTTTAGTTAATAATTAGTTAAACTACAATGTTTTTTATAATCAATATTTCTTTTCTATATCTAAAACAAGGAATAGCATTATTTTTACTGACTTTTATCAAACTCTTTTTTTGTAAAATGTAATGATATCAGTTTTTCTAAAACTTCCAAAACATCATCTTCATCACTTAAAGATTCTACTAAAGAGTGAATACAAGCATTATATGGATTAAACCCTTTGACAATAAGTTTTGCAGCGTAAACAAGTAATCTTGTTGATACAGCTTCTTGAATGTCTGTATCACTTAATTGTCTAATCTCATGTGCAATATCTACTAACTTTTGTGCAATATTTTCATCAGCACCACTTTCTTTGATAATTATCTTTTTTTCCACTTCTTTTTCTGGATAAGTAAAACTAAGGGAGATAAACCTTTGTTTTGTACTTGGTTTCATACCTTTTAAAACATTTTGATATCCAGGATTATATGAAACAACTAACATAAAATCTGGATGTGCTTCAATTACTTCTCCTGTTCTATCTATTGGTAAAACTCTTCTATAATCAGCTAAAGAGTGTAAAATTACAGTTGTATCTTTTCTAGCTTCTATAATTTCATCTAAATAGCAAATTCCTCCATCTCTAACTGCTTTTGTAAGTGGTCCATCTTGCCAATATGTTCCATTTTCGTCTATTAGATGTCGTCCTATTAAATCAGCAGCACTTAAATCATCATGGCAAACCACTGTATAAACTTCTCTATTTAGTTTTTCACCCATATGTTCAATAAATCTAGTTTTTCCACATCCTGTAGGACCTTTTATAAGAATAGGTAAATTCATAGAAGCTGCAGCTTCAAAAAGTTCAACTTCATTTGTTTGGGATAAATAGTATGTATTTGACATTATTAATTTCCTTTTTTATTTTGTTAAATTTATATATACTTCAGGCATAATTTTTGGTAGTTTTTTGCTGTCTCTTACAACAGCATAGCCATTTTTACCAAATAAATATGAGAGATAATCTTTTGCTTCAATATCAATTGTTATGCAAAAAGGAGTAATACCTTTTTGTTTTACTTCTTCAATAGCTTTTTTTGTATCTTCAATGCCATATCTTCCATCATATCTATCTATATCATTTGGTTTTCCATCACTTATGATTAATAAGAGTTTATTTTGATTTTGTTGCTTATTTAAAATCTTAGTTGATTCTCTAATCGCTGCACCTAATCTTGTGTAATAACCAGGTTTTATTGCTTCAATTCTTCCTCTAATTAAGTTTGAATATTTCTCTTTAAAGTTTTTAATAATATGAAATTTTACATTTGTGTTTTTATTTGATGAAAAAGCATATATTGCAAACTTATCTTCAAGTTTTTCTAAAGCTTGTGAAAAAACCATAAGACCATCTTTTATCATATCAATTACCCGTATCTCTTGTGTAATTCCAGCTTCTGTTGATAATGAGATATCGGCTAAAATAAGAGTTGCCATATCTCTGGTTTTTTTTTCAAAATTCTCATAAAATTTTTGATGATGTAAAGATTTATTTTGGTGTCCTTTATAATCTATCCATGTATCAATACAAATCTCATCCCCATAAGGCAAATGGTTATTTTTAAATCTATTGATTTCTAGTAAATCAAGTTCTGACTGTATTTTTTTAACAGTTTTTTGAAGTCTTTTTGGTAAAGGTATCTCTTCTGTATTCACTGAAATAATTGGTTTTATACGTACATAGTTTTTCAAATAAGTTTTTTTTGTATAATCCCATTCATCAAGAAAATGACCACGTCCAATAGGGTACTCTTCATTTATACTAGCTTTAATATCCAAATCCATTTTTAATCTAGAATTTAAATTCGCTTTTTTCTGTCCTAAAGTAATCTCATCTAAATCTTGGGCATTATATAAAGCATCTTCATCAAAACTATCATCTTCTGCTCTATCAACATTTACTTGTTCTAAAATACTCATCATTCCTTCAGGAATAAAAGCCATAAAACCATCTGTCTTTTTTTTATCATCAATTTGTTTAGCTTTTTTCTTCATTTTTAAAGATTCAGTTTTTTCATCTTTTCTTTGTGATTGACTCTCTTCCTCGTAAGAATTTCTTAATTTAGAATTTTTATTCAAAGATGGATAAATCCACATTATAAATGGATAATTATCATCAAATTCTATATTCTTTTCATCAATATATACAAGTTCTGGTATTTTTGAGATAAGATACTTTTTTGCTTTGATATAAAATGTATTAAAACCAGTATATTTATCACAAAGATACTTTGATACTTTTTGATTTTCATCTATCATATTTGAACTATCTACATTTATATTTGTAGCCATTGCAACTAACCAAAAATAAAGCATTATATTCTCTTCTTTTGTTGGTAAAATATCAAGTTTTGGAGGGAAATAAATTGCATCTTCATCTTGCCAAGTTAAAAAAAATGATTTTCCATAACCAGATATTTTTTGTAAAAATGTTATTGACTTTTTTATATCTCTTTTATCAGTTATTTTTAACTCTTTACCTTTATCACCTCCTAAAAGGTGATAAAAGATTTTTAATTGTTTAGAAAGAGTTTGGAATTCAACTTGGGCTTGTTTATTTGAAATAGTAGTTTTTTTACGTAAAAACCTATCCCAAGCTTTTCCTGCATCTTCTTCCCATTCAAGCATTTTAAGCCTTAGCAGTGTTTGTTTTTACAAAAAAACTATAAAGATACATTAAAAGACCAACAATAGTTAAAACACCAAAGAATAGTCTAACTCCATAAACAGGGATAATTTGTTCTTGAGCATCCATAAAACTTGAAGGAGCAAGACCAATTCTTTGATAAATTATTTGCATAACACCAGCAATTGTAAGTGCAGCTGTAATTCCTAGCATACCAATATTCATAATCCAAAAACTACTTAACTCAACTTTTTGTGATTTTGGACAATTCCCACCATTTCTACCTCTTAAAATTGGCATTGCATAAGAAACAATTGTAAATATAATCATAATATAAGCGCCATAAAATGCTAAATGTCCATGGGCTGCTGTTAATTGTGTTCCATGAGTATAATAGTTAACTGGTGCTAAAGTATGTAAGAATCCCCAAACACCTGCACCTAAAAATGCCATAACTGCTGTACCTTTTGCCCATGTTAAAGCAATCTTATTTTCATGTTGGATCCTTCTTTGTTTTGTCATAGCAAAGGCAAATAAAATCATCATAAAAAATGGTAAAGGTTCTATAGCTGAAGCAATAGATCCAAGCCATAACCAATATTCAGGTGTTCCAATATAAAAGTAATGGTGTCCAGTTCCTACAAGTCCAGAGATTAAAGTCATAGCAATAATTAAATATAACCATTTATCAATATGCTCTCTATCTACACCTGTTACTTTAATAAGTACAAATGCCAAGATTGCACCCATGATTAATTCCCAAACACCTTCAACCCATAAATGCACTACATACCACCAAAAAAACTTATCAAGTACTAGATTTTCAGGTAAATAAAATGCAAATAAGAAAAATACCGCAAGACCAACAAGTCCTGTTAATAATACAACTGTAACTGTTGTTTTTCGCCCTTTTAGAACGGTCATCCCAATATTTAAAATAAATGCTAAAGCTACAATAACAATTCCGATTTTTGTAATAGTTGGTTGTTCTAAAAACTCTCTACCCATTGTCGGCAATAAATCATTTTGAGTAAGTTTTGCTAATTCTGCATAAGGAACTAAAAGATAACCTAAGATTGTAGCAACACCTGCTGCCGCAAATATCCAAAATGTGATAATTGCTAATTTAGGACTCCATAACTCTCTTTCAGATTCTTCTGGAACTAAATAATATGTTGCTCCCATAAATCCAAATAAAATCAGTACAATTAATAAATTTGTATGAACCATTCTTGCAACATTAAATGGAATATGTGGGAATAAAAAATCACCAAAAATATATTGAGTACCTAAAATTAAACCAAATAGCATCTCACCTGCTAAAAGTAATAATGCAAAAATAAAATATGGTTTTGCTACCATTTGCGATGTATATTTCATAATTCTCTCCTAACCTTCAATATTTGGTGGCCATTCATTATCATCAATTTTTGATGTCCAAATTAGAAAATCTGAAAGATTATCTACTTCTTCTGCTGACAGGTTAAACTGTGGCATTTTTCTTCTATCTGGGGCATGTAATGGTTGTGCTGCCATCCATCCTTGCATATAACTTTTAAATGTTGCTTCATCAGAATTTCCTCTTCTGTTAAATACATTTGCTAATTCAGGTGCATAATAAGCTCCTTCCCCCATTAAGGTATGACAACCTACACAGTTATTAACTTCCCATAAGTTTTTACCCATGGCAACAGATTCTGTTATATTTTGAGCTTTTGATCTTTTTGGAACTTGTTTTACAGTGTCCATTGTTAATCCTGCAAAAACTAAAATAGCAAAAAGACCCCCACCAAAGTATATGTTTCGTGCCATACTTTTGGTAATTCTTTCTTCCATATATTTCTCCTTTTTTATTTCTACTCTGAAGTAGTATTTTGGAATCATAACTTATGTTTTATTAATTCTACCTTTAGATAGAATATATTAAATCAAAAAAGCCAATCCTATTAAAATAATTACTATAAACAACCATAATGAGACAATTAATCTATACTTTAAACTTACATCTTTCAATCCCATGAAAAAGTCAATTACTAACTGTCCTTTTATAAATGTAGTTAAAAGAATTAACGCAATAAAAAAATAAGGTGAAAGCTCAATTTTTCCTAATATAAAAGTAAGTGTTGTTAAAAAAATAAGAAATATCCATATTGTTTTTAATTTCATAATTTACCTCATAATATAAATTAGTGGAAATAAAATTATCCAAACCAAATCAACCATATGCCAGTATGAAGCACCTGTCTCTAACCCCTTAAGATTTGTTTTAGTATAAATGCCTAATTTAGTATTTTTATACATGACTAATAGAATAAAAACTCCTAAAACAACATGTAAAAAATGAAAAGAGGTCATAATAAAATAGAACATAAAAAATTTGTTAGTGCCTAGATTTATACCTTCGCTAAACTTTTGATAAAACTCGATACACTTTAATATCAAAAATAATCCACCTAAAGAAATTGAAACTAAAAGATAATCTGAAGCTTTAGAAATTTTTTCTAAAGTTTCATTTAGTTTAATCATTTCAATTGTTTTAACAACGAAAAAACTACTAGTTATAAGTGCCAATGTATTTATTAAACCAAACTCTTTATTTAATAGTTGTTGTGAATTATTAAAAAGTTCTATATCTAATCGTCTAGTAAATGCATAGCCAATAAAGAAGGCTCCAAAAGTAATTAATTCTATATATATTATTAACCAAATTCCAAAATCTCCTGGAGGATAGTTGCTCTTTGAACTGTCCAAATATTCCCCTTTTTATAAAATTATACTTATAAGTAGAATTATATTTAAAAATTCGTTTATTTTATTGACTTATGTCAATGAGAAACATTATCAGTATTGCTATAGTTACAAAAAACAAAAGGAATTATCATGGAAAAAATAGAAGTTTTAGGCGCTACAGTTGATTTTTTCAAAGAGATTAAAGATGGTTTAACTACTTATCAATTTGACACAAGTATGTGTGGCCCACCAGATCCAATGGTAAATGCTATGGCTGGTTTACAATTATTGGATGAAAATTCTCAATTAGTTATGATAAATCATAAATCACCAGGGGGATTATTCCCAAAAGTTGAAGAAGATTTTGATTTTTTAGAAGAAGATACAGGTGATGGGAAAATAAAGATTATCTTTACAAAAAAAGTAAATGCTTTAAATTCAACAGATTTTACACAAAATAGTTGTCACGGATAAAAAATGAATATCTCTCAGCAGTTTGCTCCACCATTTAAACTTATATCTCCATATTTCATTATTGGGATATTTGTTTTATCATTTAGTACATTTTTATTATTTGGAATGGATATATCAACTGCACACAGTTTAAATAGTAGTACTCTAGCTTGGGTACATATTTTTTTACTTGGTTTTGTGATGATGATAATCTTTGGGGCTATGGCACAATTAGTGCCAGTTGTACTTGAAGTAGGACATTTTGCTGTTGATTTGTATTATATAATATATCCTTTATTATTTATTGGGACAGTTTTAATGGGAATAGGTTTTTACTATTTCCCTACACTTTTACCTTTTGGTGGAATAATAGCATTTGTAGCTTTTTCAATATTTTTATTTGAGACTTTTTTGACAATTTTGAAGGTGAAAAAATTAAACTTTATAATTACTACAGTTTTAATTGCAAATATATTTTTACTTTTTGGTTTGATTATTGGAATTGTTCTAGCTTTAGGTTATAGTGGAATTTTAGATGTAGAAATCTATAAGCTTCTCAAAGCACATGTTTTTTTGGTGCTAGTTGGTTATGTAGGTATAACTATTATGGGAATGTCGTTAGTTTTATTACCTATGTTTTGGCTAAGTCATAGTTTTTCTTGGATTTATGTAAAAAGTGCATTAACAATTTTATGTTTTGGAGTTCTACTTATTGTTTTGTCTTCATTTATAAATATAAAATTTATAGAGTATTCAGGATATATTTTAAGTTTTACTGCCTTGATTTTATATTTTTTCCAAATATTCATAATTTATAAAACTAGAGTCAGATTAGAAGTTGATATTTATTTTAAAAGTATGGTTTTTTCATATTTTTGTCTATTGATTTCAATTATTATGGGAATAATTTATATTTTTAATCCTTATCACAATTTATTATTAACTTTATCATGGCTTGCTATTTTTGGTTTTATCACTTTTGTAATAACGGGACATATGTATAAAATAGTACCTTTTTTAGTGTGGTTTGAAAGATTTTCACCTTTTGTTGGAAAGAAAAAAGTACCTATGCTTTCAGATATGGTTCCAGTAAAAAGCGCAAATATGCAATTTTTCTTTTCAACATTGGGCGTTATGATTTCGGCAATTGGTATATTATTTGGTGTGGATTCAATCTTTAAAAGTGGTATTAGTTTATTAAGTATTGGTGCAATTTTTTTGTTAAAAGATATTTTATATATGATAAGGTTTAAATAAATGTATAGTAAAGAAGAGATTTTTAAAGCAGTATCAACTGTAAATGATCCAGAAGTTGGTTTTAATCTTGTAGAAATGGGACTTATTTATGATGTTTTTTGTGATAAAAACATGAAAGTAACTGTTACAATGACACTTAGTACAAAAGCTTGTCCTCTTCACCAAATGATTATACAATGGGTTGAAGAGGCGGTTTTAAGAGAATTACCAAAGGTTCAAATCGCAAGTGTAGATTTAGTTTGGGAACCAGCTTGGAATATCAGTATGGCATCAGATGAAGTTAAAGCAAAACTTGCAGGTTCCCTTTGAAAACATTTTTTAAACAATTTAAAAAAATAAATACAGAGCCTCTTGAAAGATCAAATATAATTTGGTCTTGGATAGGTTCTTTTGTAGGAATATTAAGTATAGCTTTATTTCATAGAGGAGTTTTAGGAGATGAAGATTTAGGTTTAGTTATTGGTTCTTTTGGGGCAAGTGCTGTTTTAGTATATGGAGCAATACACTCACCCCTTGCACAACCTAGAAATCTTATAGGAGGACATATTTTATCTGCTATAGTAGGAGTTATCTCTTATAAACTTTTTTTTGATAATCTCTTATTGTGCTCTGCATTTGCAGTAGCAACTTCCATTTTAGTTATGCAACTTACTTTAACTTTACATCCTCCAGGAGGAGCAACGGCATTAATAGCAGTTTTAGGAAGTGAAAATATACATGAACTGGGTTTTCTTTATGTTCTATATCCTGTTGCAACAGGTGCTTTTATCCTATTTATTATTGCACTTTTAGTTAATAATATTTCTAAACATAGACACTATCCAGATGGAGTAAAATTTAATAAATTTATAATAAATCCAAAAAAAGGTTCTAAAAAAAATGAAGACATGTTTTAAAGTATTAATGCAAATTATTGATGAATATAGAAAGGAAATTTTTTGACATATTTAATTATAAAAATTCTTCATATTTTCTCAGTATTAATTTATGGGGGTTTCTTATTTACAGACAACCTTATTTTAATGCGTATGCAAAAAAAATTATCAAAAGAAAAGTATGATGAAGTCAGATCTTATTTTAAAGACTTTACAAGAGTTTTAGTCCCTAAAGCTCTAGTTGTTGCGGTGATTAGTGGTATTCTTTTATTCCAGAATAGTTTTGGAAGTGTAGGTGAAAATGGATTTTCAAATTTTCAAATACTATTGTCAATCAAAGGTATTTTGGGCCTTTGGTTAGGTGCTAGAGGTATTCTCCAGGTTTTTTTTGGAATACAGCCTTTTGTTTTTAAAAGTCATATACTACCATTTATATTAGTGATAATTATTGTATTTTTATCACAATTTATGTTTTACATCTAAGGAAAAAGATGCAGTTTTCAACAAATCAAAATGGTTTTACACCAAAAATAGAAGAGAAATGGTGGGATAGATTTACTTCACAATCTCATCAATTATATTTTACAAGTTCAATATTTTTTGCAATAGTAGTAATGATATTAACTTTTGTATCCTTTCTTGGAAAATTACATCTTGATTTTTCTTTGATTCATGGGTTTGGATTAAATTATGCAGTTTTTACTAATGCATTTTTAGGTTTTTTAATTACTGTGATACCTAAATTTAATGGGGCAAAAGTTATACCAAAAGAAAAATATCTAAAACCTTGGTTTATTTTTCAAGGGGGTATAGTTTTATCTTTTCTGGATGCTATTTTTTTAGGAAAACTTTTAGTTTCTTTTGTGATGTTATATTTTGTTAAAATTTTTTATGAAACTATAAAAGAGGGGAAAGCTTCTTACAAAAAAGATAGTATATTCTTAAATTTAGTATTTTTTATGGGAGCTTTATTTTTGCTTTTTGAAGTGCTTTTTCAAACAAATGTATCTTTATTAATATTTTTTGGATATTTAATAAGTTTAGTATTTTTAGTTGCCCAAAGAATGATTCCTGCCTTTTATGGTTCCTATATGAAAGTTATGGCGTGGGAAAAGCCTAAATATATAAGAGAAATTTCTGTTATGCTATTTTTAGGTTTAGGTATTGCTTTAGAGTTTGAATTATTTTTGCTATTAAAATTAATATCTTTTGTTGCTATGTTATTTTTTGGATATATAGTGATGAATCTAAATATTTATAAAAAAACCCCTGCTATCATCTTTATTTTAGTGATATCATTTATTTGGCTTGAAGTAGGTTTTATAGCTTTATTTCTTGAGTCTATTTATGAAGTATATTCATTAAAGTTAGCACTTCATATTTTTGCTTTAGGATTTGTGGCTACTTTATTAATAGGTTTTGGAAGTAGGGTTGTTATGGGTCATGCAGTTCCTGCTCAACAAATTGTTGCAGATAAAATCACAAAATTTATATTTGTATTAACTCAAGTTTTAGTTGTATCAAGAATTTGTGCTTCAATTTTGTTTTTAAATGATTCAACTGTTTATATGGGAATTTTACATTTAAGTTCTTGGCTATGGATAGTTATGTTTCTTATATGGACTATTCGTTATGCTAAGACTTTAACAAGAATAAAGTCTTGATAGGATGAAAAATGACAATAGAAAAGTTTCAAACTGAAGTAGAGACTTTAAAAAAGTTCTTTACTAAATTTTGTAAAGAAAAACATGAAAATCAGTATTCTAAAACTTATGATTTAGAATACAAAGAAAGTAATATAAATGTTGAATTGAATTTATGTGAAGAATGCTATAGTTTAATCTCTTATTCTTTTGATAGATTAAAAGGATGTCCCCATGAGATTAAACCTAGATGTCGTCAATGTCCTAATCCATGTTATGAAAAACAAGAATGGAAATCTTTAGCAAAAATTATGAGATATAGTGGAATTAGACTTGGATTAAGTAAAATTAAAGATAAATTAAAAAGAAAAAAATACTTTTTGACCTAAGTCTATTTTTCTTTTACAATTATGATATATACTTTTCATTACAATTTAAACAAAGGGGGAAAAATGAAAAAAGTTTTACTTTTAACTTCAGTGTTAGCATGTATTGCTTTTGCAAATCCATATGCAAAGTGTGTAGCATGTCATGGAGCAAATGGTGAAAAGGTTGCTTTAGGAAAATCAAAAATTATTAAAGATATGACTAAGCAAGAGATTGTAGATTCACTAAAAGGTTATAAAGATGGTTCTTACGGTGGAGCTATGAAAGCTTTAATGAAAGGTCAAGTTGCATCTTTATCAGATGCTGATATTCAATCAATTGCTGAAAAAATTGGTAAATAAATTAAGTAACAAGAGTTAAATAGGTGGTCTTTTAGATCTAACAAATTTAAAATTTAAAACTAAAATAATTAAAATTAAATCACTAAGCCTCTTTTATAGAGGCTTTTTTACTTTTTAACTATCCAAACAAAAAGTAATGGAATAAAAAGCAGTGTTAAAAATGTACCTACAATTAGTCCTCCTATAACAACAGCGCCTAGTGGAGCTAATCTTTCCATCCCTATTGCCCAACCAAAGGCAACTGGTATCATTCCAACACTTACACTAATTGCAGTCATTAAAACAGGTCTTGTTCTTACTTTTATACTTTCTATCATTGCTTCTTTCGAGCAAGTTCCAATTTTAAGTTTTTGGGATGCAAAGTGAATTAGTAAAATTGCATTATTTACAATAACTCCTGCTAGAAGTATAAAGCCAACCATAGCACTCATTGAACTATGATAATCTAAAAGTAATAAAATCCATGAAGCTCCAGCAATAGTTAATGGAATTGAAAAAATTATTACTAGTGGAATTTTTAGTGATTCAAACATTGGAACCATTACTAAGAAAATTAAAACTAAGCCGATTGCAACACTTTTTATAATACGTTTAGAAGAATCTTCAAACTGTTCAATATCTCCTGTGTGCTTCATTTTTATATCATTTGGCAAAATGATATTTTGTGAAGCTTTTTCAAAATTATCCATAAGTTTTGAGATACTTTGATTTTGTCTAAACCCAAATATATCAATAGTATAATAAAGGTTTTCCCTTGTAATAATATTTGGTTGTTTTACTGTTTCAATCTTAGCAATAGCACTTAAAGGAATACTCATTTTTGGCGTATGTATTAACATGTTTTCTATTTTTTTAGGAGTATTTATTTGTGAATTTTCTACTAAAATACGTATAGGAAGAGGAGTTTCATTCTTTCTTTTATATGAAGAGATAATTCCACCTCTTAAAATTGATTGTAAAGAGTTTACTAAATACTCATTTGAAATACCATATTCTAAAGCTTTTTGCGTATCTATATTTAGTTTGTAAATTTTAGAATCCATATGCCAACTTTTTGAGGCAGTTACTATTCCCCTTGTGTTTTTCATAGCCTCTTCATACTTTAAGGCTTTTTCATAAAGTTTTTTAAAATCTTCACCATATAGTGTTACATCAATATTCGCTTTTATACTAGCCATTGCAGTTGCTCCTGCATCACTTATCTCTAAAGTTTTAATCCCCTTTATTTTTGAAATCTCTTTTTTTAATTTTTCTTCAATTTCCCAAATTGTTTCGTCTCTTTCAAATCTATTTATATAATTTACAGTAATTAAAATATCATTTATTCCTCCACCACTTCCTAGTGTTAAAACACCTGCTTCTGAACCAATTGAAGCTGAGATAGTGTCAACTTGAGCAGTTTCATAAGATATCTTTTCAATTTTTTGCAGAATATTTTTTGTCTCTTTTATAGAGATATTTGGAGTTGTAGCAACTTTTATTTTAACAGCTCCTGTATCCATAGCAGGCATAAGCTCTTGACCAACTAAAGGCATAACAACTTTCGCACTAACTACAAATAAAGCTAATAAAGTGAAAATATAAGAAAAAAGTACAAGCTTACTTTTTAAAGCATTTTTAAATGCTTCAATAAAAAAAGCTACAAAAATCCTATTTATAAAATCACTTATTTTTTTAAACTGTTTTTCTATATAAATTATCCATTTAAAGTCTAATGCTAAAACTTTTTTTGAGATAAGTGGAACAAAAGTAATTGATACAAAATATGAAGCAGTTAATGCTAAAAGAAGTGTAGTAATTAATGGACCAAAAATAGTTTGAGGATAATCCCCTACAAATAAAATAGGGAAAAGTGCAATCATAGTTGTTAGTGTTCCTGAAAAGTCTGCAAACATAATCTCACTTGTACCATTTTGCACAGCTTCTTCCATATCCTCATGGAACTGTTCATAATGTCTTTGAATATTTTCAACAACTACAACAGTATCATCAAGTAATAAACCAAGAGCTAAAATAACACCTGTAAGGGTGATAATATTAAACTCTAATCCAAAAAGCCACATTAAAGCAATTGTAGAAAAATATACAATGGGAATTGTAAAAAGTACAATAAAAATTTGTCGAATAGAAGCTAAAAACAAAAATACAACAAGGGTTGACATTATGATTGCATCCCTTAAAGATTCAATCATATTTTCATTACTTTGAATAATTGTAGTTTTTTGAGTATCTGTTATTTCAAAATTTAAATATGGATATTGTTCTTTTAAAACTTTTAATTTATTTTCAACAGTCTCAATAGTTTTTACAACATCAGTATTTAGATTTCTTTGAATTGCTAAAGCAATAGAATCTTTTCCATTTCCTCTATATATTGCACTATTGCTAAAATGGTTGAAATCAATTTTTGCAATATCTTTAAGTCTTATATTTGGAGCAATTAATAGATTTTCTAGTTCATTTATATATAGTTTTTTATTTGTACTTTTTAATAAAATTTTTGAGGAATTGCTTTCAATATTTCCAATTGAAAAATCTTTATTGTTTGAATCAATTATATTAATAACTTCATTTAAATTAAGATTTAAAGAGTTTAATTTGTTTATATCAAAAACAATTTGAATCTCTTTTTTATATCCACCAAAGATATCAACATTTGCAATTCCATCAAGTTTTAGAAACTCCTCTTGTATATTTGTCTCTATTAGTTCACGTAAATCAATAAGAGTAAGATTTTCTGAGCTTACTCCAAGAGTTATAATTGGAGCAGTTGCTGCAGTGATTTTATTGATTTGAGGTTCTTGAATATCTTTTGGAAGTTGTGAACGAATCTTATCTAAAGCATTTGCTACATCATTTGCAGCATCATTAATATCTTTTTCATAGTTAAATTCAACTCTTATAACACTTACTTCATCTATTGTTGAAGAGTAAACCCTTCTTACATAATCAATTGTATATAACTCTTTTTCAACAACTGTTGCAACATCTGTTGCCATATCTTGTGCACTTGCACTTGGTTTTACAATAACCACTGCGATTTCTGGTCTATTTGAGTTTGGAAACAGTTTTTTATCAAGCTTGAAATAAGCATTTATTCCCAAAAAAACAAAAAGTGCTAAGAAAGAGAAAATAAAAAATGGTCTATGCAAAATTGTTTTTACTAATTTATCAATCATTTTATTCTCACCTTAATAGAGATTAATGAATTTATAGGATTAGATAAGTTTTTATCTAATTTAATGTTTGCTTCTTTCATATAGTTTTTTGCACTTATATTGATAGATTCAATTACACCTATTTTTTTATTATCTATATAAACTTCTTGATTTTGTTTTATATTTTCACTTGCAAATAAAAAACTAAGTTTCTGCTCTTTTGAAACTAATGATAAAATAGGTTTATTTACAGAACTTAAATCTCCAATATCAACAAGAATCTCTTCAATAAAACCATCAATAGGAGATTTTAAAGAGTAGTATTCTTTAAGTTTTTTCTTAGAGTCTAAAAATGCTTGTTGTGAATTTTGTTCATTTTTCTTTGATTCTATTGTTTTTAGTGTTGAGTTATATTTTGCCTTTTTTTGCTCATAAATCACTTCAGAAAAATCTAACTTATCTTTTGAAATACCACCAATTTTATATAATTTTTTATTTGTCTCAAACTCTTTAAGTGATAATTGCATATCAAGTTTTAAAGAGTTTAAAGAACTTATAAAAGAATCAACTGATGATTTTAATGCATTAATTGAATAACTAAGTTGTAAAAGAGTTTGTTTATACTCTAAATCATCTATAGAAACTAGTTTTTGTCCTTTTTTTATCTCTTGGTTCTCTTCTACAAATATCTTTGTAATATGTCCTGAAATTTTTGTAGAGATTTTTGGGTTTTGCACTGCTTCAAGCTTTGCACTAAAAGTTTCAAAGTTATCCAAACTTTCTTTTTGTTTTGTTTCTAATGGTTTATATACATGAACAAAGGCTTTTCTCTCATTTGAAATCTCCTCTTTTTTCCCTTTTATTAGTTTAAAACCACCAGCTATAAGTAAAGCTATAATTATAAATAAAGCTATTTTTTTCATAAATATTATTCCTTAGTTAGATATTGGTAATAAAATCTTGATTTATAAAGATTGTTATTAGCTTGAATTTGATTTGCATGTATTTGTTGCTCATTTGAAAAGGCTAAAAGATAATCATTTATACTTATTTGATCCTCTTCATATCGTATTTTTTCTATTTGAGTTGTTTTTTGTGCTAGTTTAAATTGTGATACTGCACTATTTAATAAACTCTCATTTTGTTTTATTAATTCTTGTGATTCTAAAATCTTATTTTCATAATCATTTTTTAGTTTTTTATATTCTAATGATGCTTTTATCTTTTCGATTTTTGCTTTTTGCAGATTTTTTTCTCTTACATTAAAATCAAAAATATTCCAGTTTAGTTGTAAAGCAATATTTGAAACAGTCTTTTTTTCCCCTTCACCATAAGTGTTAGAATATGCTGCTTCTAAGTTTATTGTTGGATAATATGAAGATAAAGCTTTGTTATAACTCTTATTTGATTTTTTTTCTAAAGATTTGGCAACTTTTATTTGAGATAAATTTTCTAAATCATACTCTTTATCCTCATCTTTTAAAGATATATTTTCTAGCTTCTCTAGATTTTTATTTTCCCCATAAATCAATAGAGACAAACTATTTTTTAGTATATTTATTTTTGATTTTAGTTCAATTATTTTTGCTTCATTTTTTTTAATATCTGATTGGATTTTAAAAATATCAACTTGAGCTTTTTTACCATATTCAAACTCTTTTTCAATAATTTTTTCTAGAGATATTAAAGTTTTTTGGTACTTTTCATAGGATTTTTTAATATTTTGCAAAGATAAAATATCACTAAATAGACTTTGAGTGTTATATCGCATTTGATTTAAAGTCATTTTCTCTTTTTCTTGTGAAACAAAACTATTTAATTTGGCTATATCAATCTCATTTGTTAAAGCAAAACCATTAAATAGCGTGACTTTATAAGAAACTCCTATTGTAGATAATTTATCACTTGTAACCACATCACTTGAAATAGGAGGTGCTAAGGGAGCTAGGGTTCTTTTTTCATTATATTTTGTGATTGAACTATTTAAATTAAATTTTCCAAATTGTGAAGCTTTTTTTTCCTCTTTTGATAAAGATGAAATTTCATTTTCATTTTTAGAGATTTTTATATCAAGATTGTTTTGTTCTAAATCTTCTAATGCTTTATCCAAAGTAAGTGCATAAGTTGATGCTAAAAAAGTCAAAGTTAAAATAATTATTTTCATTGAATCTTCCTATATATTTTTTGGAATCTTAAATAAGAAGTGTTAATAAAGTATAAATATAAACACTTCATTAACAAAACTACTCTAAAATTAAATTATGAAAAAGATATTATTGGTTGAAGATGATACTATTTTAGGTGAAACTATTGTAGATATTTTAGAAGATAAAAACTATGATGTAGTATGGGTAAAAGATGGTGAAAAAGCACTTGATAAAAGTTTTTGCTCTAAATATGATTTATATCTATTAGATGTAAATGTACCTTTTATAAATGGTTTTGAACTTTTAAAAGATTTAAGACAAAGTGCAGATATGACACCTGCAATATTTATAACTGCATTAATTGATATAAATAGTTTAGAAAAAGGTTTTGATGTTGGAGCTGATGATTATATTAAAAAACCTTTTAATGAAAAAGAATTAATAATAAGAATAAATACTCAAATAAAAAAGAGTTTTAATTCTTATGAAGATATCTTAAAATACAAAGATTTAGAGTATGATATAAGTTCAAAAATATTAAGAAAAAATGGAAAAACAGTACATTTAAGTCCAAGTGAAAGTGAACTTCTAGAACTTTTTTTAAAAAATCAAGGCAAAATCATCTCAAAAGATGAAATTCTTTTTACTTTAAAAGATGGAGAAATAGGTAGCGATGCCTCACTTAGAGTTCAAATCTCAAAATTAAAAAAAATAGGTCTTGAATTATCAAATATAAGAGCAATAGGATATAGATGTGAAAAATTATGAAAAAAAAGCTTTAATAAAATTTACCTCTATTTATTTTTTTTTAGTTGCTATTTTAGTTTTAATACTTGGATTTTTATATTATTGGCAACAGCAACATCTAATAATGAAAAAAAGTGTGATGCAGATGCTTCAATATTCTCAAGTTTTAGTTAAAACAGATTTTAAATATTCCCAAGAGGGTTTTTCTTATGAATTAAAGAAGAACCAAAAAATAGTTTTTGATATACCAACTAAAGAAGGGAAGTACTATACAAAAGTATTCCCTATATCAAAGAAAGAGGGTTTTATAAAAGTAAGCACTTTAGCAAAACCAATTGATGAGGAAATTTCTAAAGTTAAAAAATTTACAATATCCTTGCAAATTATACTTTTAATAGTTTTTCTTACAGTAAGTTATTTTCTTGCAAAGCTCTCTATAAAACCCATGAAAGAAACAATTTCACATCTTGATAGGTTTATTCTAGATATTATACATGATTTAAATACTCCATCAACTGCTATTATTCTAAATAGTGATTTACTTTTAGAAAAAGAAGATGATGAAAAAAAAATCAAAAAGCTAAATAGAATAAAAATGTCTGCTGATACAATATCTTCTTTATATAAAAACTTAGAAATAATTTTAAATCAAAAGTTGTTAAAAGAAAAGATTGATATTGAAAAAATAGTTAAAAATAAAGTTGAAGATTTTAAACTTCTTTTTCCAAAAATAAAATTTGTAATTGATATAAAATCAAATAGTTACATAAAAACAAATGAAAATGCATTAATTAGAATTTTAGATAATCTTTTAACTAATAGTTGCAAATATTCTAATGAACAAAATCCTGAAATATATATAGTCTTTGAAAAACAAATATTAAGTGTTAAAGACAATGGTAAAGGTGTAAAATATCCTAAAAAAATCTTTGAAAGATATTATAAAGAGGATAATTTAGGCTATGGAATAGGAATGCATATTGTTCATAGACTTTGTGATAATTTAGATATAAAATTATTTATTCAGTCAATTGAAGACTATAAAGGCACTGAAGTAATATTAAATTTTGACACAATTAATTAGTGAGGAAGACTAATAGTGAATTTTGCTCCATTTTCTATATTTTTTGCGTTTATTGTCCCATTAAATTGATTTTTAATTATCATTTCTGACATATATAAACCAATTCCCGTTGATGTTTCTTCTTTTTTAGAATTAAAAGGTTTAAAAATATCATCAATAGGGTCAACTTTAATTCCTCCTGCATTGTCACTGATAGTTAAAATAATATTATCTTTTGTATCTTTTAGTGTAATTTTAATAAAAGGGTTATTTATTTTTTTTGCTCTTATAATATCTATGGTATTTTGCATTATTGATAAAACTATATGTGCTAAACTATTTGAATTACCATAGATTTCTATTTTTGAGTCAATCTCTTTTTTTAATTTAACTTGATTAAGTTCTAAAATTGAGTCAACTATTTTAAGTGCTTGATTGATCGAAACAATTGGATTAAAAACTGTATTATCAGTTTGTTTATAAAAGTCTTGAAAGTTAGTAATTGTTTCAGACATAAATTGAATTATCTCTTCATTTTCAATACTCTCTTTTTTTATCTCCTCATCTTTTGTTTTTTTCTTTATATACATGTTATTAAAACTTAGTTGTGTAAGTGGTTGTCTCCATTGATGAGCAATTATAGCTATCATCTCTCCTAAAACTGCAAATTTAGATTGTTGTTCAAGAAGTTTACTATTTAGTTTTTCATTGGATATATCTTGGATATTTGCAACAATTGCAATATCTTTATTTTCTCCACTTGATCCAAATGATATACGAATTGGAAAATTAATTCCTTCTTTATTAACTGCAACAATCTCTTGAACCTCTCCAATATTAGGATTTTTAGAAATATCAAAATTAGGAATTAATCTTCCAAAAAGAGGCTTATTTAACATCTCTTCTTTAGTATAATGAAAAATATTTTGGGCTTCTTTGTTAAATGTTCTTATTCTTAAATTACTATCTAAAGTGATAATAGCATTTGTACTTGATTCAATTACTGCATTTGAGAACTCTTTTTGAGCAATTAACTCATTTGTTCTTTTATTAATTCTTTTATTTGCTGGCATAAAGATAAAAATAGCTTCAAAAAGCAATGTTGTTAGTGTCATTATTAGAATGTAAGATTCAACTTGCTGTACTTTTTTTGTATTTTCTTGAGCTTCATTTAAATAAATTAAAACAGCTTTTTCTAAATCTAAAATAAGATTTTCTGAGTTTTTTAATACATAGTTTTGACTTCTTCCATCTCTATTTATATAAAACCTTTTAGCATGAAATAAATATTTTTTAACTTTTTTATCTAGATTAGTTTCTGAACCATAATAAATTTTAGATAACTCTTTTGACATATTAAATGAAGTTAACTTTTTGTGTGTTTCTTCCATTTCTGTAATTTTATTTTTTAATCTATCAATCTTATAGTAAATTGCAAAAAAAGCAATCTCTCTTGTAATAATTTTTTGATTACCACTCATGTTTACAACTTTTGCATCATTTGATTGTATAGTTAAAAGTTTACTAAGGTTAAAAAATGCAAGTATTGATAAAATAGCAATAATACTAAGTGCTAGTATATATCTTTTTGTAAAACTAAAATTTTCAAACATTGATTTACCTCAATTCTTTTTTGAAGTAATAATGCTATCATAATTTTCTAAATAAAATTTCTTGGGAATTGGAAAATGATAGAAAAATATGAAATAAAATTAAAAAAATCATCTATTCTTTTGGCTGAAGATGAAGATAAGTTAAGAGAAAGTTTTAAAAGAATTTTATTGCTTTATGTGGATAAGGTTTATAGTGCTTCAAATGGAGAAGAAGCTTTAGAATTATATAATAAATATAATCCTAATATTTTAATTACAGACCTAAAAATGCCTAAATTAAATGGTTTAGATCTAATTAAAACTATAAGAAAAGAAAACGAAGTAATGCCAATTATTGTAACGAGTGCTTATACTGATCAAAACTTTTTATTAGAATCAATTAAATTATCTTTAATTGAATATGTAGTTAAACCAATAGCAGAAGCTAATCTTTCAAAATTATTAGAAAATTGTGCAAAACAATTGTTAAAGAATTCGAAGACTGTTATTACTTTTACTGATGAATCTTCATATGATTATGATAATAAAAGCTTTAAATTTAAAAATGAAACGGTTCTTCTTACTAATAAAGAAGTAGAATTTATTGAAATATTACTAGCTCATAGAGGTTCATTAGTAACTAAACATGAGATAGAAGATAAATTATATATTTATGAAGAAGCCCCTTTAAGTGCTCTAAAAAATCTTGTTTTTAAACTTAGAAAAAAACTAAAAGTTGACATAATTCAAACTGTATCAAAACTTGGATATATGATTAAATAAAAAATTTTATAAAAAAAAACTATAGCGACTCAAAAGAAACTCAACATAATATACAATTCATTTAAGATTGATAGTTAATAATATAGATTAAGTAAATATTAAATTTAGAATAATTTATTTATTGATTTTAATCAATTAAAAAGTTTATCAAATTGGTAAACTTTTAAGTGTCATCTGACAAATAGTATAGAAGGAGAAGTTAAGATGAAGAAATCACAAAGTAAATTTTCTTCAATGCTTTTAGGTACTGCACTTGTAGCTTCAGTTGCTTCTGGAGCTACAAATGAATTATCTAAAGTAATGAAAGAAAGAGGTTTATCTGAAATTGATGTTATCAGAGCAGCTAAAACTTATAACCCTACAGGGGTAAAAGATGAATATGTTGTATTTTCATCTGGTGGACAATCTGGACAAGTAATTGTTTATGGTGTACCATCAATGAGAATTCTAAAATACATTGGTGTATTTACACCAGAACCATGGCAAGGTTATGGTTTTGATAAAGACTCTTTAGAAGTTCTTAGACAAGGTAATATTAGAGGAAGAGAGATTAACTGGGGTGATACTCACCACCCAGCACTTTCTGAAATTGATGGAAAATATGATGGTAAATGGCTAGCAATTAATGATAAAGCTAACCCAAGAATCGCTATTATTGATTTAGCAGATTTTGAAACAAAACAAATTGTTCCAAACCCTGTATTTAAATCAGACCACGGTGGAGCATTCTTTACACCAAACTCAGAGTATATCATTGAAGCATCACAATATGCAGCTCCATTTGATAACAATTATCACCCAATTGAAGAGTACAAAGAGACTTATAGAGGTGGAGTTACTATGTGGAAATTCGACAATAAAATTGGTCGAATTATGCCAGATGATTCATTTACAATAGAGTTTCCTCCATATCATCAAGATTTATCTGATGCAGGTAAAGGTATAAGTTACGGTTGGGGATTTACAAACTCATTTAATACAGAGATGTATACAGGTGGAATTGAAGTTGGTATGCCACCAAATGAAGCTGGTATGTCAAGAAATGACACTGACTTCTTACATGTATATAACTGGGAAAAATTAGCTAAATTAGCTGAAAATCCTAAAAATGTAAAAATTATAAATAATCATAAAGTTGTTCCTATGGATATTGCAGTTAAAAATAATGCTTTATTTTTAATTCCAGAACCAAAATCACCTCATGGTGTTGATGTTGATCCAACGGGTCAATATTTAATTGTTTGTGGTAAATTAGATACTCATGCTTCAGTTTATGATTTCAAAAAAATCAAAAAATTAATTGATAATAAAGAGTATGCTGGTAAAGACCCATATGGTATTCCAATTTTAGATATGAAAAAATCTTTACATGGACAACTTGAATTAGGTCTTGGGCCTTTACATAACCAATATTCTCCAGTTGATGGTGAAGTTTATACTTCATTATATGTTGACTCTCAAGTTGTAAAATGGAACTTTAAAGATCTTAAAGTTATTGATAAAGAAAATGTTCATTACAACATTGGTCACTTAGCAGGAATGGAAGGTAAATCTGCGGATCCTCAAGGGGATTATATTATTGCATTAAATAAATTAGCAATTGATAGATTCCAAAATGTTGGTCCTTTACATCCACAAAACCACCAGTTAATTGATATTAAGGGTAAAACTATGGATTTACTTGTTGATATGCCTCTTCCTTTAGGTGAACCTCACCAAGCGGTTGCAATTAGAGCAAGTAAACTTCACCCTCATGTAAGATATAAAATGGGTACAAACTCAAAAACTGGTAAAATTCATAAAGGTAAAACACTTGCAGGAGAAGAGAGAATTGAAAGAGATGGTAAAAATGTAACTGTTTACGCTACTCTTGTTAGATCTCATATTAATCCTGAAAGAATTACAGTTAACAAAGGTGATAAAGTTACAATTCATATGACGAACCTTGAAAGAGCTCAAGATGAAACACATGGATTTACAATTGATAACTATGATATTCATGGTTCTCTTGAACCAGGTGAAACTACAACATTAGAGTTTACTGCTGATGTTGAGGGTGTTTTCCCTTATTATTGTACAGAGTTCTGTTCTGCACTTCACTTAGAGATGATGGGTTATATGATGGTTAAAGACCCAGATAAAAAATATGTAAGCGCTCAAAAACTTAAAATGAAAACAATGTCTCCTGAAGAGTTAAAAGCTGAATATGATAAAACAGTTGCTGTAAATAATGCAACTGATGCAGTTATTCAATCAGTTGTTAAGTTCTTAAAAGACAACAAATTTCAAGATCATAAAGTTGTAGCAAATCTTGTTACAGATGCACTTGACCAATATAATAAAATTCCTGAGCAAAAGAAAAAAGCTGATGAAGCGTTAAAAGCAGGAGATACTGAAAAAGCAATTTTATTTGAAAATATGATTTGGCAATTAATGGTTAAAACTGCGGATGTTGGTATTAGAGCAAAAGATACATTAGTAAGAAAAATATCAACAAAACAAAGTGCTGCTGCTGCAAGAGGTGAAGTGGCATTTGCCGAAGGTGGTTGTAATGGTTGTCACGTGATTGGAAAAGTATCATCTGGTCCAGATTTAACAGGTGTACTTCAAAGACATGAAAATGGTGAACAATGGGTAAGTAACTTTATTTTAGATCCAGAATCTATGTATGATGATCCATATGTAAAAGGTATGATAGATTATTTCAATTTAAAAATGCCTAATCAACATATGAGTGAAGAAGAAACTAAAGATATTATTGAATATCTAAAATGGATTGAAGAGAACGCTAATCTTTTCTAAAAAATTCAAAAAAGAGAGGGGAAAAAGTCTTAAGCTTTTTTCTTCTTTCTTGATTACCATCAATAAGTAAATTTATCAATTTTGGTAATCTTTTAAATAAGAAATTTTAAACTATAAATTATAAAAATAATTTATAGTTTAAAACTTAAAATGAAGGACAAAAATGCATACTAGTTTTATTAAATCAAAAATTTATGCATCTTTAGCATTAATATTGCTAACACTGGCATTTACTTTTCCTATGATTGCATTTCATGGAACATTAAATGCAATTGATGAAGATAGAATTGAAGAAATTTCTCCTCTATCTATAAAAACTTGGAATTTTTATAATCAAGGAAGATATAAAAGTACTACTACTCCTTTAGAAGCGCATAATGATTTAGAAAAGATGATAGAAAACTCTGCTGAAATTGGTGTTGCTTCACTTCCCATTTGGTCTTGTTCTTTAGAAGCACCTAACTACCCTAAAAAAGCATTTCCTGAAGGTATCCCAGTATTTTTCCATTTTGATGGTTTTAGTGGAGAAGTTCATGAAATGAATACAATTAATCATTATGTAGGAATGGACCCAATGTGGGCAGGAGGTCAAATTGAAAGAGAAATAGGTATTTATGCGCTTTTAGGACTTTCTTTATTTATGATTTATTTTATTTTATTTCATAAAAAGATATTAACTTATATTATGTATATTCCAGCTGCATTACCACTTCTATTTATTGCTGATTATTCTTATTGGCTTTATTGGTTCGGACACAACTTACATGATTGGGGAGCATTTAAAATAAAACCTTTTATGCCAACAGTTTTTGGTGATGGAAAAATTGCACAATTTACAACACACTCTTATCCAACAATTGGATTTTATGTGATTTTAGCAATTGGATTTTTCTCATTATTATCAATTCTTTCTAAAAATAAAGCAATGAAAGAAACAGGTATTAACTATAAGGTTTAATGATGTTTAGATTTTTTGTAGCCATTTTCTTATTATTTGTTAATTTTACTTTTGCAAACCTTTTACAAGAAGCAATTGATAAAGCAAAAGCTGGTTCAATTTTAAAACTTCCAAAGGGAGTTTATAAAGGGCGAATTAAAATTGATAAACCTTTAACAATTATTGGAAAAGAAGAGGGGGTTATAATTGATGGACTAGGTGTTGGAACTGTTGTTTCAATAACCAGCCCTTATGTAACACTTAAAAACTTAACAATACAAAATAGTGGAAGTAGACATGAAAATTTAGACTCAGGTATTAAAATTGAAAACTCTAAGCAATCAGAAATTTCAAATTGTATTATAAGAGATTCATTATTTGGAATTGATATGTCTACAACAAATAATTCTATTATCTCAAATAATTATATAACTTCAAAGGATCTATCTCTTGGATTAAGAGGTGATGGACTTAGGATTTGGTATTCAAATGACAATATAATCAAAAAAAATAAACTTGTTAAATCAAGGGATATGGTTGTTTGGTATTCCCATGGTAATCAAATAGTTGAAAACTATGGTGAAAATAATAGATATTCTCTGCATTTTATGTATGCAGGTAAAAACTATGTTCACAATAATACTTATAAATTTAACTCAGTTGGAATATTTTTTATGTATAGCAAAGATACTATTGCAACTGGAAATGTTATAAAAAGCTCATTGGGAGCGACTGGTATGGGTATTGGACTTAAAGATGTTTCAAATTTTACGCTTAAAGACAACACGGTTATTTATAATGCAATTGGAGTATATATTGATAGATCTCCTTTTGAGCCAGATACAAATAATTGGATAGAAAACAATAAAGTTTTATATAACTCTGAAGCACTGCATTTTCACTCTTTAAGTGAAAATAATATTATAAAAGGAAACTCTATTATAGGAAATATTGAAGATATTGTAAACGATAGTAGGGGTGCAAAAACATATGAAAATGAGATAGTAGGAAATTATTGGGATAATTATGAAGGATTTGATAAAAACGCAGATAACATAGGAGATACTCCCCATAAAGTTTATCAATATGCTGATCAATTATGGGTTTATAATACAGATGTAAAATTTTTCTACGGTTCTCCTGTTATCTCATTACTAAACTTTCTTGCAAAATTGGCTCCATTTAGTGAACCAGTTTTTTTAATGGAAGATTTAAAACCGAAGTTAAAGTTATAAGGATTTAATAATGGCAAGTATAAAAGAAGATAGAAGAGATTTTATTAAGTTTTCAACATTAGGAATATTAGGATTAACTCTTGGAACAGGGGTAGTTATAAGCCCTTATGCTTTAAATGCAGAGATGAGATTAAGACCACCTGGTGCAGTAAATGAAAAAGAGTTTTTAGCATTATGTATCAAATGTGGACAATGTTTGCAAGTATGTCCTTATCACTCTATAGAATTAGCAGATATGGCAAAAGGTCATGGAGTTGGAACACCATATATTGATGCAAGAGAAAGAGGATGTTATGCATGTAGTGCTGTTCCTTGTGTTTTGGCATGTCCAAGTGGTGCACTCGATCATAAAACAGAAAAGCCTGAAGATATAAAAATGGGAATTGCAGTTTTAGAGTTTCCTAACAGATGTTTAGCACGAACAAATACACCTGTTCCAAAAGGGCATAGTAAAAGAATACATGATTTTACAAATGCTCAAAATAATGTTACCCAATTAGAACTAGATATGCTTGAAAAACTTGATGAGTTTGAAGGAAAGCAGTGTACCATATGTGCGGATATGTGTCCAATTCCTAATCCATTAAGTGCAATTTCAATGGTTGGTGATGGTGTTGGTAAAAAGCCTGAAGTTTATGATGGTTGTATTGGATGTGGTGTGTGTGAAGAGTTATGTCCAGCAAGTGAAGCAGCAATTGTAATAAAACCTAGAATGTCATATGAAGACTATTATGAAAAAGGAAACAAATCATGATAAAAAAATTATTATTACCATTAGCAATTATTCTATTGGTTTCAGGATGTTCTGAAAAAAAAGAAGAGAAAAAAGTAGAACAAAAAGTTACTCAAAAACAAGAATCTCTCAAAATAGAAATAGAAGAAAATGAAAATGCAAAAGAGATTAAAGTAGCTGAAAAAAATGAAAAATCAGATAAAAATGAAACATATTATTTTAATTATGGTGTAAAAAGCGAATATGATCCAAATTCAAAACCAGCGAATGAAGATGCCTCAGTTAGAGTTAAACCTAGAACTTCTATTGATGCAAATATGCATGTTAGAAGTCCTTATGAAAAAGTTAAAATTTCAATGTTAGTAAAAAGACTTAGTAAAGAGTTTATTGTTAAGTGTTCAGCTTGTCATAATGATTATGCTAATGGGATTATTGGTCCATCATTGCTTGATAAAGATGATAAATTTATTTATGAAAGTATTCTTAAGTTTAAAAATAATAAAGATGCAAATGTTTTAATGACGGGTTTAGTAAATCAAATGAATGAAGAAACTATTAAAAGAATTGCAAAAGAGATATTTGAATTTAATAAGCAAGTTAAGGAAATGCAATGAAAAAAGTAATAGCCTTAATTTCTACAGCTATTGTTTTGGGTCTTATGGTTTTAACATTTTTTAAAGGACCAGCATATCAAGGTGGTAAAGCAGGTCATATAATTGAAGACTTAAAGGCTTTAGAACAAAAAGCTAAAATTGAACCAATAAAAGAGAAAGATGTAGGGGCCGAAAAACTAAAAGCCCTTAGAGACAAAGCTGGTAATACCTCTAGTTTTGAAGTTAGTGATGCATATAAAAGTAAATGTGCTTCATGTCATGGAGTAGATGGAAGTGGAACTCAAAATGGTAAAAAACTTATGGGACCTGGTTTAATTGGACAAAGTGAGGATAAGCTTTTAAAAGATTTAGTTGATTTTAAAGCAGGTAGAAAAGAGAATTTTATTATGAAAGGTTTATTAATGAATCTTTCAGAAGAAGATTTAAAAAGTTTTGCAAAAGAGATTTCACAGTTTGAAGCACGAAAAAATGCTTTAAAGTAAGGATTAAAGAATGGATAAATGGAATAATAGAGAAACAATAAAAAAATCAAGCTTTATATCGACATTTTTTGATAAAACAAAAGATGGAAAAACAATAATTTCATATAGAATGAAGAGGTGGATAGTAATTATTTCAATTCATTTATTATTTTTCTTATCTTTTGCTATTGATATTCAAACATTAGAAGGAACATTAAATGGTTCAAGATTCTTAGGGTTTCACTTAATTGACCCTTTTACAACTATTCAAATGTATCTTGCAACATATCATATGCCTGTAAATATTGTAATTGGTACGGTTACAATTTTATTTTTTTACCTACTTATAGGGGGACGAACTTATTGTTCATGGGTTTGTCCTTATGGATTATTAAGTGAAATTGGTGAGAAGATTCATAATACATTAGTTAATAAAAAAATTATTAAAGAGAGAAAATTTGACCATAGAGTAAGACATGTCTTTTGGGCAATGTTTATGGTTATGGCATTTACAAGTGGATATTTAGTATTTGAAACTCTTAATGTAGTTGGAATTTTAAGTAGATTTATTGCTTATGGTTGGAGTTTAGCTTTATCATGGGTTTTAATTGTTTTTTTAATTGAAGTATTTTATTCAAGACGTGCTTGGTGTACATATATTTGTCCAATTGGAACAACATATGGGTATATAGGAAAAGTAAGTGGTCTTAGAATAGAGTGGAATGATAGTTGTGATCATTGTATGGTTTGTCATGATGTTTGCTTTGAAAGTCAAGTTTTAGAGTTGACAAAAGGTAAATATGATGAAGAAAGAAAAGCAAAAGGAATTAAAAAGCAATACGTAACAGGTGCAGATTGTACTTTATGTGGAAGATGTATTGATGTTTGTCACTCTGATGCCTTAAAATACGACTTTAGGTTAAAAGGTTTAATTTAAAATGATTAAAATAGATAATTTAACAAAAAGATTTGGCTCTCACATATCTTTAGATAATGTAAGTATACAATTTGATAAAAATGATCATATTGCAATAATGGGACCAAATGGTGCTGGAAAAACAACTTTAATTAGATCAATTATGGGATATTATCATCCAAATTCAGGGGAGGTTCTTATAAATGGATTGAATCCAATTAAGAATAGAACAAAAGTTCTAGATTCTATTTCTTTTGTTCCTCAACTTCCACCACCTATTAAACTTAGTTTAAATGAGTTAATGAAATATATTCAAGCTAGTTCTAATGTAGATATTGCAGAGATTATTCATTATGCAAATGAGATGAAATTAGATATTAATGCAAATTTAAATAAATCTTTTTTCAAATTATCAGGTGGTATGAAACAAAAAATGTTAATTGCAATAAGCTTAGCAAAAAAAAGTGAAATCATAATTTATGATGAACCTACTGCAAACCTAGATCCAAAGGCAAGGGATGATTTCTATAGATTATTAGAAGAGAATGAAAAAGAAAAAATTTCACTTTTTGTAACCCATAGACTTGATGAGGTTAAGGATATTGTTAATAGACAGATTTATATGGACTTAGGAAAAGTTATTTCTGATGAAAGAGTAGGAAATTAATATGAATAATATATCGCGTCGAAATTTTATTTTATTATCTGGTCTTGGTATCCCATTCTTCTTTAGCGCTTGTGAAAAAGAGATTTCAGGAGAAATACAAGAAATTAAATGGGATAGAGATATGTGTGATAGATGCAAAATGGTAATTAGTGATAGAAAGCATGCTGCACAAGTTATAAATATGAAAAATGGAAGAGTTTATAAGTTTGATGATATAGGCTGCGTTCCTTTATGGTTTAAAGAGGAAAATATCACGTGGAAAGATAATGCAAAAATTTGGATTACAGATGTTGACACAGGAAAATGGATTGATGCAAGAAAAGCATTTTATGATGGTATGACTGTAACACCAATGGCATATGGGTTTGCAGCTCATGAAACAAAAAAAGCAATAAAGCCTGACCTTGAAGTTTTTACTTTCAGCGATATGGAAAAAAGAGTTTTGGCTAGGGGACGATAAGGTGAAGAATTTATTACTAATAGCTTATTTAGATTTAAAAGAATCGATTAGAGCAAAATGGTTTATTGTTTATTCCCTTGTTTTTGGCGGAATGATAGCTTTATTTTTTATAGCAGGTGTTACACAATCACAGGTTATGGGATTTAGTGGATTAAGTAGATTATTACTTATGTATATACAAGTTACAATTGTAATTTTACCCATATTTATATTAATAACAACAGTACGGTCTATTTCTGGAGATAGAGATACCCATATTTTAGAGTATATGTTATCTTTTCCAATTTCATTAAAACAATATTATTGGGGTAAAATTTTAGGAAGATTTATTACAGTTTTTTTACCTGTATTTTTTGCAATGGTTTTTGCAATAATCTATGGAGTATTTATAGGAGCTGATATCCCTTGGGATATATTTATCTTATATACTGGTTTATTATTCTCACTTACTTCAGCATTTTTAGGTATAGCATTTTTTATCTCTTCTTTTGTAAAAACAAGTGAAATTGCTTTAGGAATATCATTTTTTATATGGATATTTTTATTAGCCTTTTTAGATATTGCTTTAATCTCTTTAATGATGCAAAATAGATTTGATGAGTCACTTATTATTACAATTGCTCTTTTAAATCCTATGGAGATTTTTAGAGTTGCAGCAATCTCTTTATTTGATCCATCCTTAACCGTAATGGGACCAGTAGCATTTTATATTTTAGATACGTTTAAACAAACTATCTTTGTATTAATTTCTATAGCTTACCCAATTATTTTAGGATTAGTTTTTGCCTTTTTAGGTTATTTTATATTTGCGAAAAAAGATTTAGTTTAAAGGATATTCATGAAAAAATTATCGACAATTATATTAAGTTGTATGTTTGGCTTTATTGCTCTTAATGCAGAAGTTACGTACTCTATGAATTTTGACAAAGAAACAAAAAGTTTAGTTAGAAAAATGTATGTTTATAAAAATCCTGCTTGGGTTTCAAAGGTTGTAAATAAAGACTCTAAAGAATTTTATTTTGTAAGTCCCAAATCTATGTTTGAATTTTATTTTAATCCTGAAAAATGGGAAGAAGCAAATACCAAAGATTCAACAAAATTAAAAGAGATTATTGTAACAGACTTTAAAACTCACAAAGTAATAAATGCTAGGGGTGCTTTTTATGTATATGGAAGTAATAAAATTTCACCAGCAGGGGATGATTTACCAGCATTTGAAAGCTATGATGATGCCGAATCATTTGCAAAAAGTAATAATGGTAAAAGAATTTTTTCATTTAAAGAAATGAAAAAAGGCTTGATTGAATTATTAAATGGAGACATTTAATAATTCATAAAGTTTTAAAGGAGTTAATTATGAAAAAATTGTTAATCATATTTGTAATGGGATTATTGTTATTTTCTTCATCCTCTCTTGCTAAAGATATGGAAAAAAAGTTTAGTAAAGTTGCTTCAGGGAAACCTGAATTAATCCAAGAAGGTGCAGAAAAAGGTTTTTGTCCAGTATGTGCAATGTCTATTAATCACAATTATAAAACTAGTCATGGAGTTGTGGCAAAAAAGTCTAAAGATAATAGACAATACTGTTCTATACGATGTGTTCTTGTTGATGGGAAACATGCACATGAGGGAAATAAGCATGTTGTAGTAGATGCAAAAACTGAAAAAATTATTGATGCTAAAACGGCATATTATGTATTAGGAAGTAAAGCTCCTGGAACTATGTCAAAGATTAGTAAGTATGCATTTGCATCAAAAGATGATGCAAAAGCTTTTAATTCTAAATTTGGTGGAAAAATTGTTTTATATGATGAAATGATAGCTAGTGCAAAAGAGTCATTAAATAGTGATATTGCAATGGTAAATATGAAGAAGAATAAAATGATGTACCCAATGGGAAAAAAACTTTATAAATCAAATTGTAGACCAATTAAAGATTTTTCTTCTTATAAAAGAATCAATGAGCTAAAAACTGACATTATAAAAAATAAAATATGTGATGATTCAATTAAGATGAAAAAACTTCAAGCAGTGACTCTATATCTATGGGAAATTAAAAGATTAGGTAAATCTTTATAAAAAGTAAAAAAGAGATGTGTCTAATCTTCTCATCTCTTTTATCAGCATTTTGAGGAATACTATTATGAAAAAACTATTACTAAGTACCTTAATTATACAGTTTCTATTAATAGGAGTGAGTCAAGGAAGTGATTTTAATAAAACAGTTAAAAAAGATATAGAGCTTGTACAAAAAGAAGATATAAAAACTTGGTGTGCAGTTTCAGGTGAAGAACTTTATAAAAATTATAAAACTTCTCATACTGCCCATGACTATGATGGTAAACCAACACAATATGCTTCCCTTAGTTACTTAGTCTTTGATGTAGAGGAAAACCATGTAAAGCTTCAAAATTCTAAAGTAGTAGATGTAAGTTCTAATAAATTAATTCCCACAAAAGATGCATATTATGTAATGGGGAGTAACGTAAAAGGAACAAAAAGTAAGATAAGTAAACTAGCCTTTGCAAAAAAAGAAGATGCAAAGATATTTGTATCTAAAAATGGTGGTAATATTGTAAGTTTTGAAGAAGCTTTTGCAGAAGCAGAAAAGAGTTTAAAAGAAGATATGAAACCTTCAAATCCAAAAAAAATGCAAAGAGAATATCTTAAAGGCAAAAAGATTTATGAGGCCAAATGTAGTAATAAAGAGATTGATTTAAAAGTCTATAATTGGATTAATTACTTAAAAGCAGATTTAAAAAATCAGTGTAAAAAACTTAAGGAAAATCAACTCCATTCTGTAGCCTTATATCTATGGAATGTTAAGCGTATTGAAAATAGAGCAGTTAATAAAATAGTAGAAGTAAGAAAAGAGGATAAATGTCCAGTTTGTGGAATGTTTGTCTATAAATATCCAAAATGGGCAGCTAAACTAGAGTTTGTAAAACATGAGCATAAGCACTATTATGTTTTTGATGGGGTTAAAGATATGATTAAATTTGTTCATAATCCTAAAAAATATAATGAACACGAAAAGATGATAGAGCAAAAGCTGTTAGTAACAGATTATTACACTCAATATGCAATTGATGGGAAAGAGGCTTTTTATGTAGTTGGGAGTGATACTTTAGGCCCTATGGGAAATGAATTAATACCTTTTAAATATGAAGAAGATGCAAAAACTTTTTTAAAAGATCATCAAGGAACTTCAATTTTTAAGTTTAGTGAAATTACTTCAGAATTAATATGTAAATTAGATGGCCTAGAAACATGCGAATAAGTTCAAAAAAAATTTTCTACTGTTTTGTTAGTGTAGTAATTGCTTCTTTAATATTTCAATTTGTGTTTTTATCCTCAAAAATACAAGACAATGAGAGTAAAGTGCTTTTTGTCAAATTAAGTGGAATGCCTGACTTAGCATTTAATAGTAATGTTCCATACCTAAGACATAGATCATTAAGTGTAGTGAATGATTTATATTCTTTGCATCCTGGAATTGAACCCCTTGGTCTTGGAACATTTATTCAACAATCTTCTTTAAAGGCGAGGTAAAATGAATACAATATTTGATTACACCTTACGTTCTTTAAAACGATTTGGGATGAAAAATATTTCTATAGCTTTAATTTTTATGATTTTAGTTTGGCTTTTATCTTCAGGAATGATGATTAGCAATTCTTTAAATCATGAACTAAAAACTCTGTCAAAAGGTCTACCAGATATAATTGTACAAAACTATAAAGGTGGAAAAGTAAAGCCTTTTGATGAAGAAATAGTTGAGCAACTGTGGGATATCAAAGGAATAAGTAATGTAATGGGGCGTATTTGGGGACAATACTACTTAAAAGATGCAAATATTTATGCCTCTATTGTAGGTGTTACTGCTTTTGAAGAACAGTATAAAAAAAGCCTAACAAAAATTGCAGAAGATTTCCCAGAAAGTGATGATGCTATTCCTTCAATGATGATATCAAAAAATCTAAAAGAGTTATTGTTTAAATATGATATGCAGGAGTATGTAAGCTTTAAACAAAATGATGGAACTTATCTTAAAATGAAACTTGGCGGAACTTTCAAAGCAGATACACAAATGGAAAGTAATGATATTATCTTAATTCCTACACAAATAGCTAGAAACTTATTAGATATTGAAGAGGGAAGTTTTACAGATGCTGTAATAAGTGTAGCTAATCCTGAAGAAGTAGAAATGATAGCAGCAAAAATTGCTTTTGAATATCCAAGTCTAAGGGTTATTACAAAAGCTGATATTATTAAGGGTCATCAAATTTTATATGATTATAAAAGTGGTTGGTTTTTAGCTCTACTTATTACTACATTTATTACCTTTGCCATTATACTTTATGATAAAGCAAGTGGACTTAGGAGTGAAGAAAAGCAAGAAATAGGTGTTTTGAAAGCTTTAGGTTGGGAGATTGATCATATTATTAGACATAAACTAACTGAAGCTTTAATACTTTCTCTCTCATCTTTTTTTGTAGGTGTTAGTTTAGCAATCTTCTATGTTTTCATTTTAGATGCACCAATTTTAAAATATGTATTTACTGGATTTTCTAATTTAAAACAACCTTTTGATTTAGTTTTTGTATTAGATGTAAAAATGATTGCACTACTATTTTTTACAACTGTACCCCTTTATTTAGCAGCATCAATTATTCCATCTTGGAAAGCAGCAGTTGAAGATGCTGGAGAGGTAATAAGATGATTCAAGTTAAAAATGTTTCAAAAATATTTAATGAAGGAACACCAAAAGCCTTTACTGCTTTAGATGATATTTCATTACATGTAAAAAAAGGTGAAGTTTCATTACTTAAAGGAATTAGTGGTAGTGGGAAAAGTACTTTATTATCTTTGTTTGCAGGACTATATCAACCATCAAAGGGAGAAATCTTAATTGATGGAGAAGCGATTTCCCAATATCCTGAAAATTTTGCAAGTAGATTTAGACGTAATAATATTGGATTTATCTTTCAAAAATTTAATTTGATTTCTACTCTAACAGTTCTTGAAAATGTACTTCTTCCAACTTTACCTGATGATATTGATAAACTTGAAGAGGCCATGGAACTTCTAGAGTTATTTAATATTTCGTCAAAAACAAATGTTGAAGTTAAACATCTTTCAGGTGGTGAACAACAAAGAGTTGCAGTTATTAGGGCTCTTATTAATGACCCAAAATTAATTCTGGCTGATGAGCCAACAGCAAATTTAGACCAAGCCCTAAGTATTAAGATATTAGATTATTTTGAAAAGATAATTAATCAGGAGAAAACACTTGTTATTGCAACCCATGATCCACTATTATTAGAATGGGGAAACTATGAGACTTGTTTTGAAATGAAAAATGGGAAATTATTATGATTTTACTCTCTCCATATATTCAAAGTGTTTTGATTGTTGAATCTATAATTTTTCTTTTATGCTTAGTTGGACTCTTCTGGGCAGTTAAAATATCATTATATTTTAACCCAAAGTCAACAATTTCAAAGCAGTACAACCTCAATAAAAAGAGTTATTTAGTTGCTACAATTATAAAATTCGCTTTAATTGTAAAGCTTCTACTTTTCCTATTTTACATTTGGACTATGGATACCATTTCAGAAATAGTGCCAGGTGCAATGTGTGCAGCTGGAATTGTCAGTGCTACAGAGTTTGGACCAGAACTTTTAATGATTAAATTGTTGATTTTATTTGGTTTATTTGCTTGGTTATTACTTCACTCTCTTGATATTAATGAAGTAGATTATCCATACACAAAATTAAAGTTTATAATATTTCAGCCTATTTGTATTCTAATAGGAATTGAGCTTTTTATGGAAGTTTATCATTTTATGCAAATAAGTACTGATGTTCCTGTTCACTGTTGCAGTGTTGTATTTGAACAAAGTTCTGCTGGAACTGCTTCTTTGATGCAAAATGAATCTTTACTATTAATTTTATTTTACTCTATATTTATTGCAAGTTTAATATTTGGACTATTTAAAAAAGCGATATTATTTAGTATCTTTTCTCTTGCTTTTATGTTTGTAGGAATTCAAACTTTGATTAGATTTTTCTCTTCTTATGTATATGAACTGCCTACGCATAAATGCCCTTTTTGTCTACTTCAAAGTGACTATTATTATGTGGGATATCTAATCTATATATTGTTTTTTATAGGTGCAGCAATGGCAGTAAATGTGTTTATTCTTCATTTATTAAAAAAAGCACCAAAGAAAAGCTTTTACAAAATATCAATAATAGCAAATACTTTACTAATAGTAATCTTGAGTTTCTATCCGATTATATACTATATAAAAAATGGTGTGTGGCTTTAAAGGGAAAATGATGAAAAAAAACTTTTTATTAATTATATCTTTTATTTGTTTTTTACAAACAATAAGTTTTGCACAAAACTTTCAGAAATATACAAAAAATATTAAGCTTCTACAAAAGGGAAAAAATTCTGACATTTGTCCAGAGTGTGGAATGAAGCTATCAGTGTTTGGAAAAACAAATCACGCAGTTAAGCTTAAAAATGGAAAATATATTCAGTTTTGCTCAATAAGAGATTTAATTAAAGCTGAGAGGGAAAAAGGTTTTCCTATTGAACAATACTTAGCAGTAGATGCAAAAAATGAAATTTTTAAAGATGCTACAAAAATGTGGTATGTTGTAGGAAGTAGGGTAAAAGGAACAATGTCGACTGTAAGTAAGATATCTTTTAGTGAAAAAAAAGATGCTATAGAATTTAAAAAAGAGTTTGGAGGAGAAGTTATGTCATTTATAAAGGCAAAAGAAATTTCAGAAAAAATTCTTGATAAAGATATAAAAGAAATAAATAGAAAAAATGCACTTAGTTCTAAATTTCATGGAAATATACATTTAAATTATTAGTTAAAAAAATTCATATTGATTTCTATAATTTTTTCTAAGAATAAGTTTATTTTTATATCATTAAAAAAAGGGACTGAAAAATGATGATTGAAAATTTAAATATTTAACTACAATATTAATATTACAATTTGTAATGTTTTTAATATTTACTCTTCAAAAAGTATATAATAATTACATATAAGGAAAAGCTTTTAACGGTATTTAATACGGTACTATTAAAGAAATAACTTTTAAAATCCTTATAAAATAGGACTTTATTTAAATGTTTATCCATATTGATATTGATTGTTTTTTTGTATCAGCCCATAGAATCAAAGATAAAAATCTAAAAGGTATTCCCGTTGCAGTTGGAGGAAGAAGCAACTTAAATATCTTTTCAGATAAAAAAGAGATTCGAAAAATAAGTGAAAATAGTGGTGCCTTTGTAAGTACTATATTAACAAATGAGGGTGAAAAAACCTTTAATGACTATTTTGTTGATAAAGATGGAAGAATTAGAGGTATTATAACAACTTGTTCTTATGAAGCAAGGGGATATGGCGTTAAAACTGCCATGAGTGTAAATGAAGCTTTAAGATTATGTCCTCATCTAAAAATGGTTCCTCCAAACTACCCTTTATATCATGAACTTTCCCATAAGATGTTAGTTATTTTAAAAAATGAGATTCCTCTAGTTGAACAGTTTTCCATTGATGAATTTTTTGGTGATTTAAGGGGGTATATAAACAAAGATGAGATTGTAGATTTTGCCACTAAAATTAAAAAAAGAATTAAAAATGAATTAGGTTTACCTGTTTCAATAGGCATAGCCCATTCTAAATATCTTTCAAAACTTATGACTGAGTTTGCAAAACCTGATGGAATAAAGTATGTTTCTAAAGAGCATATGAAGAGTTTTATAAAAGATATTCCAATAGAAGAGTTTCCTGGAATAGGGAAGGGATATCAAAAAAGACTTAAAGGTTATGGGATAAAAACATTAGGTGATATTGAAAGAAGAAAAGCTTTGTTCTTTTCTTGGAAAAAGCCTGGAATTGAACTTTATAATAGAATTGTTGGTGAAAATGATAGTAATATTATTGAACATAGAGATAAAAAATCTATTGGAATAGGAAGAACTTTTGATTGTATTTATGATAGGGAAGAGTTAAAAAGAAGAGTTATGATTTTAAGTCGTTATCTTTGCTTTTTAGTTAAAAAAGCTGATGTAAATCCACAAACATACCATATAAAAATAAAATATGATTCAAATATTAAATCAAAAGATTACATAAATGTTAATAGAATATTTAATGAAACTGATTTTAAAAAAGCTATGGTAGAACTTTTTAAAAAAAATGATATTCACATGAGTCATGGAGTTATACAATTAAACCTTACTGTTTCAAATTTTGCTAATAAAAACAGTTTTGTTTCTGATATCTTTGAATATGAAACTGATATTAAAAAAAGAAAGCTAACACAAAGTTTACAAACTTTAAGAGAGAAGTATGGTGTTGATATTATTAAGAACTTTAGTGAACTACAAACAAAAGATAAAAATAGCCATTAATCTAAAGATGATATAATATTCTAAAATTAAATTTTGGAATAAAAATGGGTTTAAAAAATAGAATCAAGCAAAATACAACTAAGTTATTTGATTATCCCTCTTTAAAAGGAAGGGAATTAAAGGCTGCAGTTAAAAATAAAATAAGAGAAAAAGCTATATTAAGAACAAAGGCTAGACTTGCAGAACACCACAAAACCTTTGATGATTATACAGATGAAGAGCTTGAAATAATAATTGTTGATGAAGAGAATAAAATAAAAGATGATTTAAAAACTAAAAGTTTAATTGGTGCTTTGGCTATTTTAGGCTTAGATTTTTTTATATAAGAATAGAATATGTTGAAACAAATAAAATCAGCACTATTTTGGTACTACTTATATAAATTTAGAAAAAAAGTTATACTTATTGCTTTTTTATTGATTCTTGCAATCTCTGCAAATGCAATATACTCTGATGTTGTAGAGTACTTAACTTTAAAAGAAAAACTAGAGTTTTTAGAAATAGCATTAATTTCAAAATGGGTAATAATAATTTTTAGTATTTTATCATCAATTGCTATAACTGTTTCGATTTTTAGTATCTTTAAACCAAAAGAAGAGAAATTAAAAGGACAGGCTTATCAGAAAAATAATGATATACTTCCATCCAAAGAAAATAAAAATTCTAAATTTTCTAAAAGGGAAGAAGAGTTTTTAAAAAAAGATTTAAAAAGTAAAGCAGATTTACTTGTTGAAAGATAATTAATGTCAAAAGATTTTGAAAATTTAAATACAATTATAAAAGAGCAAAAAAGTGTAATAGATAATCTAGCTAGACACTATAATACTTTATTTGAAGAATCAAAACTTGGTATTGCTTATCTTGATAAAAAAGGTTCTTTTATAGATGTAAATGAAAGATTTTGCAAAATTTTTAAATATGAAAAAAATGAATTATTAAACTTGAGTTTTCAAGAAGTAACCCACAAAGATGATAGGTTTCACTATAATGAAACAATTGATTCTCTATTAGTTACAAATTATGAAAAAAAATGTGTAAGAAAAGACTCAAGATTTATCTGGGTAGAGGTTTTTATAAACCATATAAGTGATAAAAATGGAGAGTATTTATATTCTATTGCTTTTATAAATGATATATCAAAAAGAAAAAAAATACAAGATACTATTTTAGAACAAACAAAAACAATGCAATTGTATTTAGATATTGTTGATGTGATTATTGTTGCTTTGGATATTAATGGTCATGTCACTTTAGTAAATAGAAAAGCTTGTGAGATATTAGGTTTTGAAGAGTATGAAATTATTGGTAGAAACTGGTTTAAAAACTTCTTATTTGAAGAAGACACTTTAGAAGTTTTTGAGCATTTTAAAAAGCTTTGTGCTAAGTCAATAGAATTTGAAGATAAGTTTACAAATAGAATTAAATGTAAAATTGAAGAAAGAACAATATCTTGGCGAAATAAAATACTATTAGATAGTGATAAAAATGTTATAGGGATGCTCTCTTCAGGAGAAGATATTACTGATATATTAAGATTAGAAGAAGAGAATAAAAGAACAGAAGAGGCCTTATATAATCAATCAAAACTAGCTTCAATGGGTGAAATGATAAGAAATATTGCCCATCAATGGAGACAACCACTAAGCACAATCTCAACAGCAGCATCTGGTTTAAAAATTCAAAAAGAGTTAAATGTTTTAAAAGATGATGATTTAACAAACTCTTTGGGTGTTATTATTGATACAACAAAATATCTTTCACAAACAATTGATGATTTTCAAAACTTTTTTAAAATAGATAAAAATAGTTCTATTTTTGACTTATATGAGTTTACTAGCAGAATTAATAATCTAATCACAAGTAGTTATAAATCAAATAATATAGAACTAAAAATTAATGTTAATAGTAAAGTGAAATTTACTGGACATTATAATGAAATCTTACAGACAACATTAAATATTTTAAACAATGCAAAAGATGCTTTTAATAATAAGTCTTTTGATGAAAAAATTGTGGAATTAACAGTAGACATAACAAAAAACAATAACCTTGAAATTCAAATAAAAGATAATGCAGGGGGAATCCCTGATGATATTATAGATAGAATATTTGAACCATATTTTACTACAAAACATGAATCATTAGGAACTGGAATTGGTCTTTATATGGTAAAAGATATTGTGGAAAATAGGTTAAATGGAAAAGTAGAATTTAAAAATGACCTTTTAGAGTTTAACAATATAACAAGAAAAGGAGCTTTCTTTAAGCTCACTATTCCAAGTACTTTAATTGGTGATTAAACCATACTTTTATAAAGTTCAGTATATTTATTAATATTTTCCCTTGAAGGTTTTCTTCTAATAGACATATAACATTGTTCATTAGCTTCATTTTTATATGGATAAACAGTTGCATAAACCCAATAAAAACCTCCACTGGCTGTTTTATTTTTTACAAAACCTTGCCAAACACTACCGGCTTTTACTGTTTTCCATAAATCTTCAAAGGCTGCTTTTGGCATATCTTCATGTCTAACGTAATTGTGAGATTTTCCTACAAGTTCATCTTTTGTGTATTCTGCAACATTACAAAACTCTTCATTTGCAAAGATAATAATCCCTTTGGCATCTGTTTCACTTACTAAAAAAGCATTGTCGCTTAATATTGTTTCAACACCAGTAGCCATCTAGTTTTCCTTTCTCTTTTTAAATTGTAAATCACAGTTAAACTCTTTTATGTCATCTAATAGACTAAAAATCTCTTGAACATGTTCTTCAAGATTTTCTGTTACCAAAATAATTTCATCATTTTCGCTTTCATCAGCATATAAATCAACTACCTCTTTTATTTTTTGATGAACTAGAATATGTTCCTCTTTCATTTTTTTCCACGCTTCACTTTGAGCAAAATCTGAATTTTCATTTTCAATTATCCATTTACCCATATCACATTCAGTATGTGATTTAACAGCAAATTTATCACCAGCTTTACAACAAGAGAAGTTATGAGCTTTGAAATTAATATGGTCAGTTTTTAATTTATTTAAATCAAAAATCATATTTGCATTACAAACTCTTCTTTTTGCTTCAGGGGTAAAAGTTGTTCTATCAACTGCACTTTGAAGTTGAAGAGCAAGATCTTTTGTATGTTTTGCCATATCACTTAAGTTTGTAGCTTCAAGAGCATTTTTTTGTGTCTCTCTATCTAGTGAGTTAATAGTATCATTAATTTGAATCATTGCATGTTGTTGCTCCCTTGAAGCATTTGTAACATCTTCAATAATCTCCATTGTCATAGCAATATCATCATCAAGACCTTTAAATCCTTCAATCATTTGATCCGCAACCTCTTTACCTGCTTTTGCTTTAACTGTTGCACTTTCAACTAATTCTTTAATCTCTTTTGCAGCATCAGCACTTCTTGCTGCTAGATTTCTAACTTCTTGAGCAACTACCGCAAAACCTTTACCTGCTTCTCCAGCAGTTGCAGCTTCAACTGCAGCGTTAAGTGAAAGAATATTTGTTTGGAAAGCGATTTGGTCAATAATTGTAATTGCTTCATTAATAGTATTAACTTCTGCACTTAATTCATCCATTGATTTTGTAGTTTTGTTTGCAAGGGCAACACCTGTTTTAGATGAATCAGAAACACTTTTTGCAAATTTAGCCATTTTTATAGCATTTTCATTGTTTGCTTCAATCGTTGAAGTAACCTCTTGTACTGCTGCAGCTGTTTGCTCCAAAGCAGCAGCTTGTTCATTTGCAGAGATACTTAAACCATTTGCAGATTCTGCCATATCTTGTGCTTGGAAAGTAAGTCTTTTATTGGCATTATCAATTAAAGCTAAAACTTCATTTGATGTTGATTGAACTACCCTTGTCCCATCAAGTAATACTGCAACTAAACCTGTAACTCCTTCTAATCTTGGAATTTCAGTATCATATTTTGCATTTGAAAGTTCATTTAATACTTTAGAGATTGCTTGCATATTTTTTTGTGATACTTCAATCATACTATTAATTGAATTAATTAGTGTATTAACTGCTTCTGAACTTCCTTTAATGTTAATTCTATCGTTATATAAACCAACACTAACTTTACCCATAACTTTTCTAGCTTGGATAATAGCTTTTTCATCAATTATTTTACCCTCTTGAATTTTGTCAATGTAAGTATTAAAGTTTGTAGAGATTCTACCAATCTCATCATTTGTATTGATATTAACTTTTGTTTCAGAGTTTGAATCTAATAATCCTGCAACACCAATATCAAGTTTTTGGATATTTGATAGAATTCCTTTTATAATAACTGATAGTAAAATAACAGCAGCAAAGAAAACAACTCCAAGGATAAATAAAATATTTCTAGCCATATCAATTGTTTCAATATCTTCTTTGATACTAAGGTTCATTGATTTTTCGATATTAGTTACTGCTTTTGTTATATGTTCTGAGATAATTACATTTTTACCATCTACAATTTCCATATTTTTTCTTGTAAGTTCTATTTGAGTATGAAATAGTTCACCTTTAGAAGCCATTTGTTTACCAGTACTAATCATATTAGCAATATTATTTGAAAGCTCGTTGATTTTAGATTTTAGTTGTGGAAAATCATTTGAAATTTCAGCAAAGATTGTAGATGTTTTCTTTTGTAGTTCATCAACTTCACTAAATCCACTTGTATCTCCCACTGCTAAAGCATCAGTTAAAATTTCTTGAATAGATACAATATAATATTTTAGTTCAAAAATGTTTGCAAGATTAAGCTCTTCTAATGAATTTTCAATATTCTCTACAGCTTTATCAAAACCAGCCATTTGTGCTTCAGATTCTTCTCTAGAGCTTACTCTTGTTATACCTGCTTTTGCCATGTTTAAAAGTGCATTTGAGTATTCTTCAAAATTTGTATCTATTGTTTGAAGATGTTTTTTATTCTCTTCTCTAATTTTAAATTTAGAAATTTCAATACGTTGTTTTTTATAATCCTCAACTATATTGTTTATCTCTTTAATTCCTTCTTCATCACCCATTAATGCAATATCAGTTGAAATCTCTTGTAACTCTTTAATCTTATATTGTAAGTGAAGAAAAGATTTTGTTAGATTAGCTTCTTCAATTAGATGTTCATTTGCTTTTTTTATTTTATCTAGTGAAATAAAAATTCCTGCACCATTTAAAATCAATAGTACAATAAATGAAATCACTAAGAAAAGGGACTTGTTTTTTATGCTCATGCACCCGCCTTTGATTAATTTTTTTTATAAGAATCAGATATTATAACCAAATAAATAAAATAATTTTTTTAAAATCTAATTATTTTTAAAAAATTATTAATTAATTTTCAAATTATATTAAAAAAAGTAACAAAGGCTATATTCATGCTATTTTTTAAGATGTAATGTTTGTGTTGGATATGCAAAGTCACAATTATTTTTTTCAAATAATTTATGAATTTTTACAATCACATCCTCTTTTACAGCTAACCAATCTTCCCAGTCTGGACTTCTAGTAAAACAATAAACCATAATATTTACAGAACTAGCACCATACTCATCAACATATACCATTAGATTTCTTTTTACACCATGTAAATCATCCCTAGATATACCTTCAAATTTTTTACTTTTTCGTACAATATGTTCTTTTTCTGTTGCAATACCTGGGTGGTTAGTAAGCATTTCATAAATATCATGTTTTAAATTTACTATATCTTCAATCTTGTTTTCATAGGTAGCACCTAAAGTCATTTTTATTCTTCTACCAATTTTTCTTTTAGTATAGTTTTTAATATGGGCATTTGCAATTTCTGAATTTGGAACTGTAATCATTGCGTTATCAAATGTTCTTATTCTAGTAGTTCTCATTCTTATATCAACAACTGTACCCTCAATATCATTTACAACTATCCAATCCCCTTGAGAAAAAGAGTTATCAATCATAATACTAAGTGAACCAAAGAAGTTTGCTAAGGTATCTTTAGATGCTAAAGCAATAGCGATACCCCCAACTCCAAGAGAAGCTGCAATAGCTTTTATATCGATTCCTAATTGGGTAAATAAAAATAAAATTACAAGTAAAATCAAGATGATTTTTATAATTCTCATTATAAAAACAATCATTTCACGTCTTACATTAGGATGGGTTTCAACTAAATGTTGAGCATAATTACTAATACTATTTGTAAGAAGTGAATAAACTGCCCATGTTGTAATACCTAAATAAAAAGTGTTTAGCCAAGGTATTATTTTGTTTAAAAGTTCAGGGTCTTTTATTAGAATATATATTGAAATATGAATTGATAAAGTATATAAAGCTATAAGCAAAGGTTTTTCAATAGATTCTTCTAAATATGTTTCTAAACCAAGACTCTCTTCTTCATCTATATCTTCATCATCTTTTTCATCTTTTTTATTTTTCTTACTTTTGATAATTATATACTTTAAAACAGTAATTAAAATATGAATAATCTTTGCAATAAATAATTTAAATATTAGTAGGATTGCTAAGACAATAACAATATCACCAATAGAAACTTTTAAATAATAAGAACTAAAATCTGAAAGTGTAGATATTACAGGGTATGAATCTATTATTGAACTTAAATATTGTAGGTTAAATTTATCAACAAAAAAGTTTGAAACTCTAATTGAAGAAAGGTTTTCTTTTAAATAGTTAAGTGTAAAAAGTTGTTGTGAATTTTGTTCTTGTAGTTTAATATAGTTTTTAACTAATTCATTAGAGATATAGTTATCACTACTTTTTTCACTTTCATAAAATGTTTTAAATTTATCAACTGAATTTTGTTTTAGAAGCTCAATATTATTATTTAAAACATTTTCAAAATATTCTTTATCTTTGAAAAGTTTTTTTGCATTTGTTAATTCTTTTAAAGTATTATAAAAAAATCTTTCCTCTTTTATTTTTAAAACTGCAATCTGATCTCTAACCATTGCTAGTTCATTATTTGCTCTTTCGTTAGCATCGATTTTTGTCTCTAAGTAGTTAATTTGCGAGCTATAATTTATTTCATTAAAATTTGTACTTAAATAAAATTCATCATTTATATTTTTTAAAATATTTTTTGCAAACTCAATTTGCTCATTTAGTTTTTCTTCCCCACTATCTAATGGTTCTGAAATATTTTTAGTGTTTTCGATACTACTATTTTCAGGTGCTTGTGGACTATTTACATTTTCTTGAGAAAACATAAATAAGGGTAAAAAAAGAAATAAAAATAGTATTTGTTTTGTTCTCATAATCTCTCCAATTTAAAAATGACATTATATAAAAAATGAACTTATTTGTAGTTTTATGATAATAGTTATCAAAATTAGCAAACTTTAAGTTAAATTTATTTATTATACTGATATTCATTATCATTAAGGAGTGTTTATGTCAGTTTTAATTATTGGTGGAGACAAGATTAATACCATTAAAAATATATTAGATAGTTTTGGAAAATTTTCTGTTACCCACTGGGATACAAGAAAAAAATCAAGCGCATGTAAAAAAGAGATTCCACAAGATTCTGATTTTGTATTGATGATTACAGATTTTATTAATCACAACGCCATGTATAAATATAAAAATGAAGCAAAAAAGAAAAATATTCCATTGATTTGTACAAAAAGAAGTGCAAGTTCAGTTCACTGTGAACTTTGTAAGTTTTTAAAAATGAATAAATGTGAGGGTTGAAAAATGAGTGAAATAATAATTGATGAAATTAATAGTTTTAAAAACTATAGATATGAGCCAAGTACAAAAAGAGTTGTTAATTTAAAAGGTTCTGAAAACGCTGATTTAGAAGAGTTTTTAGCAATAGCACATATTTTAGATAGCAACTTTATAAAATATAAATTTACAACAAATATAGATATTCGAATTCTAGATAGAAGAAGATAAAAGGAAATAAAATGAAATATTTTGGTTTTTCAAGTGAAAATGAATACTTACCATCTTTTGATAAGTTCCAAAGTGAGATAAATAAAAGACTTATGTTTTTGAAGTTTTTTAATCAAGAAGTTGATGAGAATTATAAGTTTTCAAAGGAGGAGATAAAAGAGTGTAAGAGAAATACGCTTTTTGAACTTTTTATAAAAAAGATAGTAAAAAATTTAAAATATAGTTCTTATTCTTTTTCTCCAATAAAAAAAATAGATGTTGAAAAAACTAATAAGATTAATAAATTTATAAAAAATTTAAATGAAGAACTAAAATTTGAGTTTAAAAATTTTGATATAAAAAATACATTGGAGTTTACTGATATAAACAAAGCTTATTTTTTGATTGATATTTTAGAGAATAAAGATTTTTCTTTATTTTTAGAGGGTGAAAAAATCTTTAAAAATTTTGTTAGTAATAAAATCTTAAATGGTGGAGAGAATAGGGAGGTTTTTATAAATAATGATTCTATTGATATAAAATCTGAACTTCATAGTTTTTGTACTAAGATTTTCACATTTTGGGAATTTATAGATGCTAAAAATTTAAATATTGATGCACACATAAAAAAAGCAGTTGAGTGTATAAAAACTACAGAGTTTAAGCAGGTTTATTTGGTATATCCTAAAAATGAAAATTTTAATAAACATATACAAGTAAAAACTGATGAGGTAACTTGTGGTGAGTATGAGATTAAGTTGATACCTTATTCATTACGTTCAACATTAAGATAAATTTAGAAAAAAAAGGATTAATATATTATGAAAGCAATTTTTTTTGCAACAAGTACAGGAAATACTGAAGAAGTAGCAAATAAGATACATGAAAAGTTAGATGGTTTTGAGATTGTAGATATTTCAAAAGATGGAATATCTAAATTAAAAGATTGTGAAATCGCAATTATAGGGACTCCAACATGGGGAGATGGCGAACTTCAAGATGACTGGGAAGATTGTTTTGATGAATTTAAACAAATAGATTTCAATGGAAAAACAGTTGCCTTATTTGGTTTAGGGGATCAAGACTCTTATGGTGATGAGTTTGCAAATGCTTTAGGAACACTTTATGAAGTTGTATCAAATAATGGTGCAAATATTGTTGGATTTACTTCTATTGAAACTTATGATTTTGAAGAATCAACAGCAGTTGTTGGTGAAGAGTTTGTAGGACTTGTAATAGATGAAGATAATCAACCTGAACTAACAGATGAAAGAATTGAATCTTGGTGTGAAAACATCTCTACTTTTTTTTAATTAAAACCCGTGCCAAAATAGAATAATTCGTGTTTTCATCATATTTTGGCACCTCCTTTGAATTTTTTTGATTTTTCGCTAAAATATACGAATTTTAATTTTAGGAAAATAATGGGAAATATTAAATTTCTTTTTTTAGTGTTAGTATCTTTAATTTTTATCTCTTGTTCAAAACAAGTACCAAGTGATAACTTAACAAAAAAAATAAACCAAGAAAAACAAAAAAACAATCAAACTGTAGAAACAAAACAAATAAAAATCAATGAATACAAATTATCAAAAAATGAATTAGAGCTTTTAGATATTTTAAAAGAGGATAAATATGCCTCTTTATGTTCACAACAAGATAATTACATCTCAATTTTAAAAATGAAAGATTCCCCTGAAAAATCTGAAGCTTTGGAAAACTTATTTTTAGAATATGTTAATAATTTAGAAAACTCATGTATTGATCAAATCTCATTTAATAGTGTTTTAAAATCAAATAAATTCAAAAAAAGAAAACAACACTACGAAATTTATAATAAGAAAATAAACAAAGATGAGATTTTAAAAAAGTTTAATGATGATTCAATTTCAGTAGAGAAGATTTTATCAAATTATGCTCCTAAACACCCAGGTTTTTTTCAATTGGTAGAAAAGCTTGATATTGATAAACTAAGTGCTAAAAACTACAATAAATTAAGATTAAACATAGAAAGACTAAAGCTTTTAAAAGATTATGATGATGAGTATTTTATTAAGCTTAATATCCCTTCTCACAACTTTACACTTTTTGAAAATGGTGAAGTTGAACGAACTTTTGGAACTGTAGTAGGGGATAAAGATAATCAAACTCCAATTTTATCAAGTGAACTTTCATACTTTATTATAAACCCTCAATGGAATATTCCAGATTCAATTGCAAAAAATACAATTATCCCAAGGGCATTAAAAGATAAAAACTATTTAAGAAAGAAAAATATAGTTATTAGAAAAAAAATATATGATATAGATGCTCCTAAAGTTAGTTTTAATAGTGTAAATTGGAAAAAATATTTAAAGAAAGATGTAAAATACATACCTTATAAATTTATTCAACTTCCTTCACCAACTAATGGGATGGGAAAAGTTAAATATATGTTTCAAAATGATTATGCAGTTTATATGCATGATACAATTGGAACTTGGAGATTTAAAGATAATAGAGAAAAAATTAGATTTTCAAGTCATGGATGTGTAAGGTTAGAGCATCCAATATCATTAATGAAACATCTAACAACTTATTACACACCTCAAAGTTATAAAAAAATTAGAAAAACATATCTAAAAGGGAAAATGGATACTGTAAATCTTAGTAAAAAAATGCCTTTACATATCACATATTTAACTGCAAATATTGATGAAAAAGGAAAATTAAAATTCTATAAAGATGTTTATGAATATGATAAAATTCAAAAACTAAATTTTATTCCCCACAAAAATGCAGTTGAGTTAGCAAGTTTACAAAAAGAGAAAAACTTTACAAGTTTTTAAAAACTTAAAATATATTTAACTTAAATTTGACTACTCAGTCTTAATGACAAAAATTATCGTTTACTATATAATACACCATGAAAAAAATTATTTTAGTTTTATTTATAATATTTATTTATGGTGCAAATGCAAAAGAATCAACAATTCTTTTTTTAGGTGATTCATTAACTGAAGGACTTGGAGTTAGTAAGAAAGAAGCATACCCCTCAATTGTTGAAGATATGATTCAAATTAAACTTAAAAAAGATGTTGAGATTATAAATGGTGGAGTCAGTGGCTCAACTACGAGTGATGCACTTTCACGTTTAAAATGGTATTTAAGAAAAAAACCTGATGTGGTATTTATTGCCCTTGGTGCAAATGATGGACTTAGGGGACTAAATTTAAGTCAAAGTCAGAAAAATCTTGAGAAAATTATTGAAACTGCCCAAAATACAGGGGCAAAAGTATTACTTGCTGGTATGTTAATTCCTCCAAATTATGGAGAAGAATATTCAGAAAAATTCAAAAATATGTTTAAAAGTGTTCAAGAAAAATATAAATTAAAATTTATGCCTTTTTTACTTTTAGATGTAGCTGGAGTTCAAGAATTTAATCAAAGTGATGGAATCCATCCAAATACAAAAGGGCATAAAGTTATTGCCAAAAATGTTTTTGAATTTTTAAAAAAAGAGATTTGGGGAGAACTATAATGCTAGAATTAAAATCATTAAAAAAAACATACCAACAAGGTGATGAGAAAATAGAGATTTATAATGATTTAAATTTTTCTTTAAAAGAGGGGGAACAAGTTGCTATTATGGGAAAATCAGGAGCAGGAAAATCAACTTTTCTATCATTAGTTTCTGGTATTATAAAAGCAGATAGTGGAGATATAGTTTTAAATAACATCTCTTACAATGATTTACAAGAAAATGAATTAAATGACTTTAGAGCCTCAAATATTGGATTCATTTTTCAAAATTTTCATCTAGTTTCATATTTAAATGCTTTAGAAAATGTAATGCTTCCTGCAAAGGTTTGTGGTATTTCAAATCCAAAAGAAAAAGCTATCGAATTATTAAAAGCAGTTGGTTTGGAACATAGATTAAATCATATCCCCTCTCAATTAAGTGGAGGAGAAAAACAACGTGTTGCAATTGCAAGGGCATTAATTCATAATCCAAAAATCATACTTGCTGATGAACCAAGTGGTAATTTAGATGAAGAAACAGGTATTGCTGTTATGGATAAGCTTTTTGAATTGATTAAGCAAAACAATACAACCTTGATTTTAGTAACTCACTCAAAGGATGTTGCAGCAAGATGTGAAAAAACTTATCAGTTAGCCCACGGAGTTTTAAATTTATGTTAATTTTAGAACTTGTATCAAAAGCTTTAAAAAGATCAAAGTCCTTTTCTATTATTTTTATTTTGAACTTTTGTTTGGCTATTGCTTCTTTGTCATATTTACAATTTTTTAAGCAAAGTGTTGATAGCTCATTAGATAGTAAGGCAAAGAGTTTATTGGGTGCTGATTTAACTGTTAATTCAAGATTTGCAATTACAGATGAACAAATAGAAGATATAAGAACAAAACTTCCTGAAATAAAAAACTTTTCCCAAGGAATATCAACTGTTAGTATGGTAAGTTCTGGTAAAAGAGCTAGACTAATGGAGCTTGTAAAAATAAATGAAGCATTTCCTTATTATGGTGGGGTAATGTTTGACGATAAAACTATTTATCCCAAAGGTAATTCTATACCCAAATCAAATGAAGTCTGGGTTTATAAAGAGGTTTTAGAATTACTTGGTTTAAAAAAAGGGGATAATTTAAAAATAGGGAAAGAGAATTTCCTAATCAAAAAAGTGATTTTAGAAGATAGTTTAAAAGCTGTAAGTTTTAGTGGTTTTATGCCAAAAATTTATTTAAGTGAAGAGGCTTTAAATGCAACAGGTCTTTTACAGTTTGGCTCAACTGCAAGATATAAACTAAGTTATCAATTTAAAGAAAACTTTTCAAATGATAAATTAGAAGAGATAGAAAACAATTTAGAAAAAACTATTGATAAAAACTTACGAGCTCTTTCTCCTAACGATGGTAGAGATAGGCTTCTTAGGGTTTTAAACTTTATTACAAACTTTTTGTCACTAGTTTCTTTGGTATCATTTTTCCTAGGATTAGTTGGACTTATCTATTTATATTCTGGTTTTTTAAAAAAACATCAAGAGGATATAAATATATTAAATGATTTGGGATTAAAAAAATCAACTATCTCTTTAACGTATCTTTGTCATCTATTTGTATTGATTTTAATCTCTAGTATAATTGTATTTTCTTTAATACTTTTAAGTGCAAATTTTGTAGCTCCTATTGTACAAAAACTAATTGGTTTTGAATTTGATTTCTCTTTTGACTTTTCATTTTTTTTAAAATCTGCACTTTTGCTTGTATTAGTGAGTTTAAGTGTTGGGATACCTTTAATTACACCACTTTTACAAAGAAATAGTACAAAATTTTTTAAAATGGTTTTTTGGTTTATCCCTTTTATTATGTTATTGTTAGTGATATCTCATTTTGTAACACCAAGTAAAAACATAGGCTTATTTTTTGCATCAGCTGTTTTAATTTTGATTTTACTATTTTTTATAATAGGCTCTTTTGTCCTAAGAAAATTTGATTTTTCAGGCCATTTGGAAAACCTTTCTTTAAGCCTTGCATTAAAAAATATCACTAGGGAAAATAAAACTTCTTTAACTTTATTTACTGCAATTTTATTATGTACAATTTTTTTCTCTTTAATTCCTCAAGTTGGCTCTTCCCTTTCATCTGCTTTGACACAAAGTGCAAATGAACGACCAAGATTTTTTGTAATTGATGCAAAAGAGGAACAATTAAAAGATATTCAAAAAAGCTTAGATAGTTTTGGTGCAAAATTAGAAAACACTGCACCAATGGTAAGGGCAAGGGTTATTAAAATTAATGATAATGATATCAGTGAAAATTTACAAAAATCAAATGAAGCAAATAGATCAGCTGTTAATCTCTCTTATAGAAAACAACTAAAGAAAAGTGAAACAATAATTGAGGGAAGGGCATTTAGTGGAGTTTATGATTCAAGTGATTTTTCTAAGCCCATTGAGTTAAGTGTTGAGCAAAGGTATGCTTCAAGAAATGGAATAAAACTTGAGGACACAATTTTATTTGATGTTTTAGGATTAGAACTTGAAGCAAAAGTTGTAAATATTAGGTCTGTAAACTGGATTGAATTTACGCCAAATTTCTTTTTTATCATGCAAGATGGAGCTATAAATGATGCCCCTAAAACAGTTTTAGCAACAATTTCCCAAGGGAATTATGATGCTTCAAAACTTTTATTAAAACTTACAGATACTTTCCCATCTTTAACAATTTTAGATGTAAAAAGTTTGTTTGAAACCTTTGCTAGTTTAGTTAAAAATGTAACTAAGATAACTGATAATATGAGTTTTTATTCAATAGTTATTGGATTACTTATGAGTTTTATTATTATTCAATATCAAATGAATCTGCAAAAAAACAATATCTTAAGACTTAAGATGATTGGAGTTAAAAATAAAGTTATAAGAGATTCCTTTTTGATTGAATATGGACTTATCTCTTTTTCTGCTAGTTCTTTAGGAATCATCTTAGGAAGTATAGCTTCATATTTTATTAGTGATATTTTATTTGAATCTTATTGGGATTTTAGGGCTGATGTTTTAATTTTATATTTTCTTTTAATACCGATTTTAACTATGTTGATAGTTGCTTTATTTACTTCAAGAATAATAGGTCAAAAGGAAAATGTATTATTTGGAGAATAATTAGATAAATAAAAGGAAATTTTCCTTTTATTTATTCTCTTCTAAAAGATGTTCATATCTTTTATCTGTTAGTAGTTTCATAAAGGCAACTAAAGCATCTATTTTTCTATCATTTTGTTTTTTTGCTTTTAGTTCATCCAATGAAATAGTCTCTTTTACTTCAGGCTCATCCCAAGGTTTTTTAGTTTCTGGGTTTATAGTTCTATTTTCGTTGTTGTATTTATCATAAAACTCAACTACTGTTCTTAAATCTTTAAACACACCATTGTGCATATAAGGAGCTGTTACAGCAACATTTCTAAGAGTTGGAACTTTATGTTTCCCCATTTGAGTTTTATCTGATACATTTGGATTTGCCAATAATCCTTTATCAATATCTTTCACACCATTTACTGCTCTTAACTTATGATTTATTGGTGTACCAATATTATGATACTCATAGTTTGTAAATGTTTCCCCAAGTGAATCCTCTTTTTTTGATAAGTGACACGTTGCACAAGAGTTATTTGCTTGAGAGAAGAATAATGATCTTCCTAAATCTTCTAAAGGAGTTAAATCATATTCCCCTTTTAAATATCTATCATATTTAGAATCAAAGGGTGCAAACTGTTCAGTTTGTTCAAATTTTTCAATTGAGTCAGTCATTGCAAAATATGCTTTGTCAATATTTTTAAAGATATCTTCACCATAAATATCTTTAAAAGCTTGAATATAATAAGGGTTTTCTTTTAGTCTTTGAATAACTTCTTTTTTTGAACTCATTCCCATTTCAATTGGGTTTAGTGGTGGACCACCAGCTTGTCCTGCTAAGCTTGCTTCCCTTCCATCCCAAAACTGACCACCAATATATTTTTTCTTCTGTTTATTATAATGAAATTCAGGGCTAAACATTGCATACATAGCAGTTGGAGCTTGTCTATCTCCCAATGATTTTCCATCATCACCTAATGATGCCATTTTTGAGATACCATTATCTCTATTATCCGTAAATCCAGCTTCTGGATTATGACATGTTGAACAACTTTGTGTTCTATTTTTAGATAGGTTTTTATCGAAAAATAAAGCTTGTCCTAAAGCTTCTTTTTGTTTAGTTTGTTTTACTAAATCCTCTTTCGATAGTTCTTGATTTGAACATCCTACAAATAAAATTAGTGTTGCTACTACTGTTGTAGCTGTTTTTAAATATTTCAAAATTACTTCTCCTTAAAAATTGTCCCAATTTTGAGGGGACCATTTCTCTTTTTAACTTCTTTTAGCAAGAGAGCAAAGCCCTCTTTAAAGAAGCAAATCCTAAAGGAAGCAACGAGTTGCTTCTTAATATTTGAAAATGGAGTGATTATTAGTTTAGTTAAACTATTATAATCTTTCATTTGTTCTTTTCTAAGCCCAAACTTTAAAACTTTTACATTTTTAGAAAGTTCTAAAGTTCCAAAAATATTATCCCAAAGAGCTAAATACCCACCATAGTTTTTATTAAAATGTTTTTTACTGTGGTGTATTTGATGTTGTTTTGGAGATATAAATATTTTTTCTAAAAAGTTAAAATAAGCCAATGGAATATGTGAATGTCTTAAATTAGACCCAATAATTGAAAAAACAAAGATAAAGGCATTCGCCCCTAAAATCTCAACTAATCCAATCTTAGAACCAAAAAAGTATATAAATATTCCTGTTACAAAACCAATGGCAAAAGAGTATCTTAATCCAAATAGAATATTTTCAATAGGATGAACTCTATAAAATGTTAATGGATTTAAAACCTTTGCACTATGGTGTACCTTATGAAATTCCCAAAGAAAAGGAATAGTATGTAAAAATCTATGTAACCAATATCTTGTAAAATCACTTACTATAAATAAAGATATTGTATATAAAACTAAAATATTTTCATATGAAATTGTTTGAATTTGATTAAAACCAAATTGGTAATAGATATTTTTACTAACAAAAAATGCAATTGTTTTTGCACTAATTATTATTGGAATAATCATAATTGTTTTTATAAAATATGAAAGTATAAAGTAGTAATAGTCCAATTTTGCACTTTCATGAAGCCAAAGCTTTGAACTAAAATTTACCCTTGAGGCTTTTTTATTAAAATAAATATATATAAAAGCTATCAATATTGATGATAAAATATAAATCCAATATGTTCTTTTAGCTGGGTTTACTAAATATTCTAAAAACAGTAGATTATCCAATTTACTTAGTCTCCATCTGCATCTAAAATTTTTGCATTAATAGAAAGCTCTTCAATCATTTCAAGAAATAAAATTACATGTATATTTGTAATCTCTTCATACAAAGTATCTGCATTAGAAAAATCATCATTTTTGATTTTTTTTATTTCAATAATAGAATTGTTTATTGCTTCTTTTAAGGCATTTAGAATTTCACCATCTGTAATTGTTAATAAGTAATCACCATAATCATAGATTTTATCATTATCAAAAATCTCTTTGTATGTTTGTAAAATTGATAATATTGCCGTTGTAGAGTTTTTACTTGTAAAATATTCTGCTCTACTATTATCTTGTTTGTTAGCATATTTTTTTGTTTTACCCATTACATCACCAACTCTCCACTCTTTTAGTTTGTAAGAGTTTGCTACCACTCTATTGATAATAATAGAGTTAGCCTTTTTTATTTGTTTAAAAAGTTTTTCTTTATTGTCTTTATAAGCTGTTTGTATATCACTTAGATGCATTATGATTCTATTAATTATTGCAATTGAGATTTCATTTACTCTTTTATTTGAAATATCTTTTTTGTAAATAACATACTCAAGGGCATTTATAGATTTTAATGAGTTTTTAAATAAAGCAATTCTAATTTCATCTTCACTTTTAATAGCACGGTCTAATTGTTTAGTTATATCTTCATTTCCATTGTGAAAAATATCGATGTATCTGGGAGTATCAATATACTCTTCATCTAAATCCCCTAAAATGTAAAAACTTTCAACACTTTTCCACGAACCAACAAGTTCAGAAAACTTCTCTTTTACTTTTTGAGTATTTTTATTTTCCAGTTCTTTTTTAAGTTTTGTTGCGTCATTTATAGCTATTTCAATATCTTTTAAAATAACTTTCTCATATAAAGTTTCAACAACTTCAATGTTTTTTTTATCTGTATTAGCAATTAAACCAATTGAAAAAACACTAAGTAAAATAATACTTTTTAATAATTTCATGTTACACCTCTTTTAAGAATTCTAATAGTTCTTTTCTATCTTCTTTTTTTAAATTCATATACGTTTCTTTGGCCTTTTTTGCTTCACCATCATGCCACAAAATAGCTTCTTGAAAAGTTCTAGCTCTACCATCGTGAAGAAGTCGTGGTTTTTTATTATTTATTTTTTCATGAAGTGATAGACCCCATAATGGTGCAGTTCTCCATTCACTACCACTAGCCTTTCCTTCAATTTTTCCATCGGCTAAACCTTCTCCCATATCATGTAATAGAATATCACTAAAAGGTGCAAACTTTATTCCATTTTTTGTTTCAAAACTATCTATATGACAATTCACACATCCAATTTCTTTAAAGATTTTATACCCTTTATTATTCTCATTTAGTTTCTGGCTATAGGTTTTTCTATTCTCCAAATAAAACTTAATTGCTTCAAGTCTTTCATCATTTAAATCAATGGCATCTCTTGGCTTTGGTGATTTATTACACTCTTTTTGAAATTTTGTACAATTTTCATTTTGATAATATGAAGTTGTTAAACCCATATCATTGTTAGCTGCATCTGCTATTTGGTGTTTTAAAGTTGTAATTTGAGCCTTCCAAGAAAATCTACCTATTTCATGTTTTTTTGTAATGGGTGAGTATATAAAATTTGCACGACCTGAAATCCCATCACCATTTTTATCATTTGGGTCTTCATTTTTTAATATATCATCATCACTAATTTGAGAAATAAGTCCAAGTCCATTTAACCCTGGAGCTAGTCTAAAACTTAAAACGGTTTTTTTATCTAAAGGACCATATTGTAAATCTTTTAAACCATAAATTGGTTTTAAAAGTGTATCAATCTCTCCATCAGGAAATGCAACTTTAATCTCTTCAAATTTTATATCTGTTTTAGCTTCATACTTTACTCCATGAATGGCATTTATTGCAATTTGCGAACCATAAATAGGATCAAAAGAAGGTTTTGCAATCAAACTTCTAGAGAAACTTCCATTTTTATTATAAAGTGAACCTCTACCATTATTAGGGTGACAAGAAATACAGGTATTTGCATTATAAAGTGGTCCTAACCCATCTCTTGCTGTTGTGGCACTTGGAGCTTCTACCCATGGAATTCTAAAAAAACTTTTACCTAAAATAAATTTATCATATTGCTCATCATTTAAACTATCTATTGGTTTTAAAAGTATAGATTTACTTTTATTTGTTGTTATATCATTAGCACTACAATTAACCGTAAAAAGCCCTATAGCAGAAATTGCTATAAGGCTTTTAGTAAAAGTATTTTTTAAAAAGTAGTTATTATAGTTTAGTTTCTTCAGGATCTGTAACATCATCTTCACTTAAAGAGATTCCATTAGCAAGGGCAACTGTAACCATTTCATCACCAAGTTTTCTCATCTCATTTTTCATTTTAACAATCACTTTTGCTTGTGGATTGTCTGGTTGAATTTGATAATCAAAGTGTGCCGTTGTCATTGCAGTTTTATTAACACTTGCAATTTTTTTCTCAATAGATTTCATAAGTGCAATAATTCTTTCTCTATCTTCATTAGATAAGGCATCTAATAAAGAAGGCCCAAAAGATTTACCCATATATGTTCCAGTTAAAGCATTTCTAAATCCTAGATAGTTTGCTGTTATATCTCTATGTGTATTATCAGAGAAACAAGAGTGCTCATCCTCTTCTGATGGAGTTAAAACTGCAACTGCAATTCTTTCATTTGCAAGTTCTGATTTAATAAATACACCCATACCTGCAATAATTTGTTTTAAAGCGTCTTGTGTTGGTATATTCTTTGATTTATTTTCACCAGTTAATTTTCCTAAAAATGCATTTTTATATAAACCATCATTTGTCCAAGCTTTATTAATAACTTCTAAATCTGCAACAATTTTACTAGAAGCAGCTTTTAAATAAGCCAATCTTCTTGGTGCATTTGAATCAGCTGTAAAATCACTTAGTGGTCTTTGCCCTGCTGTTAAAGGACCATTTGTAATACTATCTTTTACAAAGTTAGAATAATCTTGGTCTTGTCCCCATAAAATAAACTCAATTGCATGGTAACCTGTTGCAACATTTGCATCTCCACCATTTTCATTTAAAGCTGTAATTGCATCAACTGTTATATTTGAAACATCAACTGCTGTTGATTCTTCACCACCAGGATTAAAAGAACCAATAGTATCAATAATATTTCCTGAAGTTTTGTTTCCATTGGCATCAATAGTATAATCAATCATATTTTCATCTAAAGGCCAAGCATTTAATTGCCCTTCTAATGCACCATAAGTATCAGCTACCCATCCTTCTTCAGCGTCAATTGGACCATTTGAAAGTCTGAATATTTCAGTTTGACCATATGATTCCCTTGAATTTAACCATGCTTTTTTTGCAGCTTCTAAAGTATTATTTGTAGGATTTGCAATAAATTTATCAATTGCAAGTTCCAAATTTTTTGCATCATTTAAAGCATCTGCGTAGTTTGCTTGTGCAATTTTTGCATAGGTAACTAATACAGAGTTTTCTTTTTTGATTTCTGTTTTATTTGAAGCTTGTGCTTCTTGGTTTGTTGTAGCACAACCTGTAAATACTAAAGCTGCTACTAAACTTAAGCTTGAAGCAATTAATTTTGTTTTAAACATATTTTTCCTTTTTTTTAAAATGATACTTATTATCAATTGAATTTCGAAATTGTAAATAAAAAACCCTTAATAAATACTTAATATTAATAATGGTTATCATTAAAATTTCTTTTGAGATTGATTTTCAATTTCTAAAATCAAGGAATGCAATTTGCATTCCATAAAGATAGTTTCTGAAAAAGATGTTATTATTAAAACAATAATTGTTATCATTAATAATTAATTAAGCTATAGGTAAGTAATATACCGATATTCATTATCAAAAAAAGGATAAAATGTGAAAAATGTTAATACAATTGAAAATTCAATTTTTTATAAAACTAATTTAAAGATTCAAAACAATTTATGGAAAGCATATACTATAACTCTAGCAGTAAGTTTTATGTTAGTTGGAATTAAAGGTTTTTAATAGTTTAATCTTTACTCCAGATTCTTCTATTTAATTTTAATTCCTCTACACAGCCTATTACAAGGCTTAGTATTTCAATATATTCAAAAATGAGTGTTTCATCTAATAAAGATGTAAAAACAGTAGGTTCAAACAAATCTTTCTTATAATCAATTGCGATATGTAACTTATTTTTTGTAAAAGATATATAAATATCATTTTTTGATTTCTTTTTAAAATTTAAAATCAACTCCATAAGATTTTGACTTAAAATATATCTTGCTTCAATTTGGTCATCGGAATAAACAACAAACTCTTTTTCAAACTCAACACTATCCATTTTGATAAGTTCACCCCTTGAAGTATTTTTTGATTGAAGCCAAGTACCAATTAAATCTCCAAAACTATTTTGAGCAAAATCAGGAAGAATAATTGTTGTACCATAAAAGTTTTTATTAAAATCTGCAACTATAAAAAGGCCTTGAAATATGGTTGAATATTTAGTTTTTCCCTTTGAGTCTTTATATTTTTTTTGGGCATGAATATCTGAAAATTGAATTTGTGTTTTATCAATTGTTCCTATAGTAAAATCATTTCCTGAAAATTTATCAGGGTATGTGAAAAGTTTAGAATCAATGAAAATAGTTTTAGAGATATGAAGATTTGAAGAGTAATTTAAATTGGAATCAATCTGTTTTATTAAAGGTTTTATTATATATTCTTTAAATTCACTTCTATAGTCTTTTTTCATATATTTGTATATAAAAATTCCAAGGGAAACTAAAATTGCAATTGTAAAAAAAATTCCATCTATACTATTTTGGCTATTGTGAAAAAATATAAAATAGATAGCTATACTATTCCAAAGCATTATAAAGTAGATAAAAAGAAGTTTGTTCTTTAATTTTTTCCTTTTATCTTCAAGCTTATTTACATCCTCTATTAAGGTAGTTTTGTAAAAGTTTTTTAGTTCTTCAACACTTGGGTTTTTTTGCAAAATTACTCTTTATTAAATCATTTATTATTAAAAAGTTCTTCAACTAAAATATTGTCTTTTTGTGTATCTTCTATCTCAAAAAGTTTTTTCTCTTTGTAGTTCATCATTTTAGCCATAAAATTTGTAGGAATCATCTCTATTGCATTATTATAATCTGTAACTGCTTGGTTATATGCTCTTCTTGATGCTGAAATTTGTTCCTCTATTTCATTTAATGATTTTTGCAATTGAATTATATTTTCACTTGCTTTTAATTCAGGATACTCTTCAACTGTTACCATAAGTCCAGCTAAGGCTTTTGAAAACTTTTTATCAATATTTATTTTTTCTGAATCATTGATATTTCTTCTAATACCTTGTGATCTTAAAAAAGTTATTTCTTTTAGAAGTGAACTTTCATGATCCATATATTTTTTTACACTTGCTACAATATTTGGAACCAAGTCATATCTTTTTTTTAATTGTACATCAACAGAGGCAAAGAGGTTTTCTACTTGGTTTTTCTTAGCTATAAGTGAGTTATACATTAATACAAGTATGATTGTTAAAATAATTAATATAATAATTGTTGTGTTCATTTTTAATCCTTTTTATTGCATTAGTGTAACTAAAAAAATAAAAATTTGAAATAAAAAGTAAAAAAAGATAAAATCTATATAATATTATTTTGGATATGTAATGAAAGAAAGAACCCTTGTAAATATTATAAAATACTCCCCTTCAATTTTTATACTTTTTTTAACGATTGTCATCTCAATTTTAGTTTATAAAGAGCATAAATCAAATATTGAAGCAGAAAAAAATCTTATAATAACAACTCAAATAGAAGATGAAAAAGATGAAATACAACTTTGGATAGATTCAATTGCTCAATCTATGATTATGATGAAAGAAAATACTGAAAACGATTTGAAAAATGATTTGAGAAATCAAGTTCATAATGCTTATGAAATTGCTTATAGAATATTCAATAAATATAAAAACAAAAAAACAAAAGAGGAGATTACTGATATTATAAAGGCCTCTCTTCGTTCAATTAGAAACAATGAAGGAAGGGGATATTTTTTCATTTATGAAATGGATGGTACAAATATCTTAAATAGTGATTTCCCTGAGATCGAAGGTAAATCTTTATGGAATTATAAAGATTTAAAAGGTGTTCTTTTACTTCAAGAGATGAATAAAATTTTAAGTCAAAAAAGCGAAACTTTTTATGACTGGTATTGGCACAAATCAACTGACAAGAAAAAAGAGTATAAAAAAGTTGGTTTTTTTAAAAAATTTGAGCCTTATGATTGGTTTATAGGAACAGGTGAATATATTGATGATTTTGAAGATAGTATAAAAAATAAAATTTTAAATTATGTAAGAAAGATAAGATATAAAGATGATAGGTATATATTTATAACAAATGATAAAGGGAAAGTTTTGTCCCATAAATATGAAAAGTTGATTGGTTTAGATATTACCAAATCAATAGAAGGTTTCAAACAACATTATGAAAATAAAGAGATGTTTGCAAATGGAAAGTTTATAGAATATGCATTTAAAGAAGAGAATGTAAATAAAAAAATCAGCTATGCAAGATGGATTAAAGAATGGAATTGGGTTATAGGAACAGGTTTTAACTTTGATAAAATCAATGATAAAATCATAGAAAGACAAAATCATTTAGAGATTAAATATAATGAATATCTAAAAGAAACTATAATTTTAAGTTCAATCTTGATTCTTATTTTATTGATTGTTTCCCATATTATTTCAAGGTATGTAGAAAAAAGTTTTTATAAATATAAATCAAGTTTAGAAGAGAAGCATAAAACTTTAGTAAAAGCTCAAAGAACTGCAAGTATTGGAGACTGGAAGTTAGATATAAAAAATCAAGAAGCTTATTGGTCTGATGAGATTTTAAATATTTTAGGAATTGATGAACTAAAAGAGAAACCTAGCCCTGCATTTTTAAAGAAACTTATGCATCCAGATGACTGGGAAACATTTGAAACTTCACTTAATAATACTATAAATAAAAAAAGTGACCATGCTTGTGTTTATAGAATAATTAGGCCTAAAGATAAAAACACTATTTGGATTGATTGTAGAGGTCAATTAAGTGAAGATAATCAAAAAATCTATGGAACAGTTCAAGATATAACAAAAAGAAAATTACTAGAAGATGAAAAAGATCAAAAAGAAGCACTTCTTTTCCAACAAAGTAAATTGGCTTCAATGGGTGAAATGCTAGGAAATATTGCTCACCAATGGAGACAACCTTTATCATTAATTACAAGTACAGCAACAGGAACCCAAGTACAAAATGAATTAGGGATTTTAGATAGCAAAACAATTAATAAAAACTTACAAAATATTACTGAAACAGCAAAATATTTGTCTCAAACAATTGAAGATTTTAGAAGCTTTTTTAAACCTAAGGATGATGAATTTAGTGAATTTAGTGTAAAAGATATTATCTCAAGAACATTAAATTTAATAAATGTTCAATTCAAATCAAAAAATATTATAATTATTGAAGATATAGAAGATATAAGAATTTTATCTTTAGAAAATGAATTAGTTCAAGCTTTGATTAATATATTAAATAATGCAAGAGATGCCTTGTCTGAGAGAGTTGATGTTAATCAAAAACTTATTTTGATTAAAACATATGTAGAAAAAGAAAAGTTAATAATAGAGGTTCAAGATAATGGTGGAGGAATACCAAAAAATATATTAAATAGAGTATTTGAACCATATTTTACAACTAAACATCAAACCCATGGAACAGGTATTGGACTTTATATGACTCAGCAGATTGTAGATAAATTACTTAAAGGTTCTATAAGAGTTAAAAATAAAGATTTTGTTTTTAAAACTAAAAGTTACCATGGAGCAAATTTTAAGATTATTCTTCCTTTTAAATAATAAATTTAATTTGATTATAAATTTATTACAATATTATTATTGTTATCAAGGATGAAAGATGTTAAATTATAGCTCGAAACTTAAATATATTTTAAAATCATTGATTGTTATTTTATTCATAAATATAATTATTACTGGTTTGTTATATCTATTTTTGGTAAATAAAGCAAAAGATGATATTTATAATGAGTTTAACACAATTGCTAACTATGATTTTATACAAACAAGAAAGTTTATAGATGACAAATTTACATATTATAAAAATGTTTTAGATTCTTTGGAAAGTGCACAGGCTTTTTCAAATTATCTTGATACAAATGATGCACACAATATAAAAGAGCTTATGTATACAATTACAAAAGCTAGCTTACCTATTTTTCAATTAAGATTTTTAGATAGAAATGGAATAGAAAAAATTAGAATTGAGAAAGATAAAAATAATAAGGTTTTTGAAGAAAAAAATTTACAAGATAAAAGTGATAGATATTATTTTAAAAAAACTACCTCTTTAAAAAAAGGGGAATATTATATATCAAATCTAGATTTAAATATTGAACATAAAAAAATTGAAAAACCATATATCCCAACTATAAGAATATCAAAGGCAATTTATAAAAATAATCAACTTTTAGGAATCTTAATAATTAACTACAATGCAAATGAGATTATTAATAAGATTAGGGAAAACAAGTTTTTTGATGTTTATTATATGGATAAGAATGGTAATTTCTTTTTACATCCTGATAAGTCAAAAAACTATTTATCTCAATTAAATATTAAGTATAAATTGATGGATGATTTTTATATAATTTATTCTTTGAACAATTCTGTTTTTAATGAAAAACTTTCTTTAATAAAATATGATACATTTTTGATTTTTTTTACTGTATTTATTATAACAATTCCTGTAATTCTTATTGGGATATATATTCAATCAATGAATGCAAGAATATTAGATGCAATAATTAATAACACCCCTTATCCTGTATTTTTTAAAGATGTATCAAGAAAATTTGTAGTTGTAAATGATGCAATGTTAAAAATCCTTGGAGCAAAAAATAAAAATGAAGTTATCGGAAAAAGAATAGAAGATTTACTTGAAAGTAAATACGCAAATACTTTTAAAAAGAATATTGATAAAGCCCTTGAATATGGACGAAGTGAAGAGGAAATAGAGTTTATTGATACTAATTCAAAAAGACATTTTTTTGATACAAAATTGATTAAAATATCATTATTGGGAAAATTGAACAAGGTTTATATTCTTGGTATTGCTATAGACATAACTCAACTAAAGTCTTTAAATCAACAATTAGAGAACGTAGTTGATAATGAAATCAAAAAAAGAATCTCTTTAGAAAAAGATTTAATACAAAAATCAAAAATGGCAGAGATTGGAAATCTTTTAGCAAATTTAATTCATCAATGGAAAAATCCTTTAAATATTATAAAAGTAATATCAAGTGGTGCAAGATTAAATATAGAAGCAAATAATATAAATATAAAAGAGATAGATAGTCATTTTAAGCAGATTGATACTCAAGTAGAAATAATGGTCCAAATCTCAAATGATTTTAAAAACTTTTTTAATCCAAATGAAAAGGCAAGTAAGTTTATCATTAAAAATGTATTTGAAAGTATTACTAATATTTTATCAACAAGATTAAAACATAATGAAATTGAAATTGTTTATGATCTTGACGATACATTGTATATGGAAGGTTACACAAACAATTTTGCACAGGTAATATTATCTATATTAAATAATGCAATTGATGAGTTTGAAAGAAATAAAGTAAATGAGAAAAAAATATTTATAAAGGCATTCAAAGGTGATTCTATAGTAATTGAGATTATTGATAATGCAGGGAAAATAGACGAGTCTTTATTACCCAATAAACTTTTTGAAGAATATGAAACAACTAAAAAAGGGAATAATTTAGGTCAAGGTTTACCTATATGCAGAAAAATCATAGAAGAAAGTTTTTCGGGAAGAATAACTGCCTATAATATTAATAATAATGCTGTATTTAAAATAGAGATACCTTTAGTTTAAAATTTAATCTTTAGTAAATTAGTACTTTTAATTAATTTCAAGTTAATATGTTAGATATATTATATTTAGGGATTTTAAATGAAAATAGTTTTCTTTTTATTTGTTTTATCGGTATTTAGTTTTGCACAGTTTATTGGAATAAATCCAACTACACTACAAAAAAAAATTGATGAAAATGTAGTTGTTATTGATATTAGAACTCCCCCTGAATGGATAGAAACAGGTATTGTTCCTTCAAGTAAAACTTTGATGTTTTTTGATCAAAATGGTAATTATGATGTTGACCAATGGCTTCAAAAGTTTAAATCTTATGTTAAAGATAAAAATCAATCTTTTGTTTTAGTTTGTAGATCTGGTAATAGAACAGGTATGGTTGGAAATTTTTTATCTAAAAAGTTAGGATATAAAAATGTATTTCATCTAGAAAATGGGATAAAATCTTGGATTAGAGAACAAAGACCAACTATTAAAAACTAATAGAATTATTAATTAGGAGAAATATTGTTAAAAGACACAAGAATACAAGGTATGCTTATTGCTACCTTAGGTGTTTTTATTATTAGTTTTGATGCCTTGCTAATCAGATTATCAAATACAGATGCTAGTGTTGTAACATTTTATAGAGGTTTATTTATGGGTATAAGTATGCTTCTTTTATGGCTTATAATTAATAAAGGTAAAATCACATTTAAAATAAAACCAAAAGAGTTTTTAACTTTTAGTGTTGTAACAATTCTTTCAAGTATAGGGACTTGTTTATTTGTATTTTCTATAAAATATACTATTGCTGCAAACACTGTGGTACTTCTTTCAACAGCATCATTTTTCGCAGCGATATTTAGTTACATATTTTTAAAAGAAAAAATTAAAAAAAACACTTTGATTGCAATAATAATATCATTTTTAGGAATAGCAATTGTTTTTGGAAGTAGTTCCTCTTTTGGTTCATTGGGGGACTTATTAGGAGTTCTTTTAGCTATTGCAATTGGACTTGAATTGACATTATTAAGAAAATATCAACACTTTTCAAAGGTTTTGATTATCTCATTAAGTGGATTTTTAATTGCAATAATAATGTATTTTTCTAATGATAATATTTTTGATGTAAGTTCAGAAAATCTTCAATGGCTATTTCTAATGGGTTTTATACAAATTCCACTAGCAATGTATTTAATCTTTTTATCTACAAAATTTATAACTTCAGCTGAGGTTAGTTTATTTTCTATTATTGAAACAGTTTTAGCCCCTGTATGGTTATGGCTGGCTTTAGGTGAGCTCGTACCTAAAATGACTATTATTGGAGGCGCATTAGTTGTAATTGCAATATTTATTAATGCAATGCCAAATAAAAAGTATAATTAAAACTCCTATAAATTATCAAAAACATAAATGATTTAGCCAAAAATTAAAAGATAGTAAAATCTAATTTTTATCTTTATTTTAGAGCAGTTGCTCTATAATTAGAGCAAGTGCTCAAAAAGGTTTAAAATGTTTAATACAAAAGAAAAAATTCTTCAAAAATCATTAGAATTATTTAATACAAAAGGTTGCATAAATACTTCAAATAGGGCAATTGCAAAAGAGGTGGGTATAAGTATTGGAAATTTCTATTATTATTTTAAAAATAAAGAAGAGATACTTATTGAACTTTTTTTAAGATATTTAGAAAAAATTTTTAAAGACGTGATAAATCTAAATTATGAAAAAGATGAAATATTTTTGTTAAAACAGTTTTTACTTGATAATTTAGAAGTAGAAATAGAATATAGATTTATACATCTAGAAATGGACCAGTTAGTAAACAATTTTCCCACTTTCAAAAAAATTATTCAAGAACAATTAAAAAAAGAAATAATTATGGTTTCTTCACTTATGGAACATCAGATAAAACATGGTTATATTATTCCTTTATCTAAAGAAGAGATAGAGTTTTTTGTATCAAATATGTGGATTGTAGCATGCTCTAATTTTATGTATTGGAATCTATTGGATTTTGATATTTATGAAGTGATGAAAAAAGCAGCATTAAATAAATTTTATTTAATAAAACCATATTTAACTCAAAAAAGTTTAGACAATGAAAATGTGAAAGATTTAGAAAAGATTCTAAAGGCTTACTATGAAAACAAATAAAATTATATTTTTTATAATACTTCTTTTTCAAGTTTCTTATTCAAAAACATTTAATCTTGATTTAGTATTAGATTCAAAAGTTTCAAATTATATTGAGCAAATAAAAAGTGAAACAAATAGTTTATTTGGAAGTGATGACAAAATTATTTATAAAATTAGTAGTTGTAATATAAGTGAGTGTGAAAAATATCTTAACGAAAATAAGGCTATTTATATTTTTCAAAATAAAGAAAAAATAAGTAAGGCAAATAAAAATATTATTACCTATGATAGTATCAATTCAATATATGATGAAAACAAAGTTATCAGGACAGCAGTTATTTATATATTGGAGTATTTAAAAGAGGATAAAAAATCAAAATCAATATTTTTAAAAAGTGATTATATCCCAAAAGTTAAAAAAGAAAATAGATATTTAAAGAAGTTAGATTTACAAGATATATATAAACTAATTAATTCAAATAATATTCAAATAAAACAAAATCAAAATGATTTATTAACAAGTAAAATTGATATTGATGATTCAAAAAGTCTTTATAGACCAAATATACAATTGTTCTCAAATGTGATTCAAATAGATGCCGATAGAGCAAAATATAGCTCAGGTTTGTACTCTCAAGGGGTCTTTGAAGTTGGTGCAAAATTAACACAAGTAATCTATTCAAATAAAGTGATTCAAAATATAAAAATTAAAAAGCTTTTAGATAAATCTAATAAAAATGAAGTTACTTATAAAAATGAAGAGCTAATTTATAAATCATTTTTAACATATCTAAATATTTTAAAGTTAGAAAAATATGTTGATGTGATAAATACAAATAAAGAGTTTATTCAAGAGAATCTAAGGTTTTCAAAACAAAGAATTGATATAGGTGTTAGTTATAGAAGTGATTTATATAGATGGGAGAGTGAATTAGCAAATATAAATCTTCAACTAAAAGAGTCCCAAAAACAACTAGAGACTCAAAAATTTGAGTTAAAAAATATGATATTAGCAAATGAAGAGTTTGATTTAGTAGATTATGATTTAAACTCTGACACTTTTAAATTAAATAATATATCTGCAATAAGTTATCTAAAAAATGAAAAAATAAAACTATTTTTATTTGATTATATTATCCAATCACATAATAGTTTAAAACAAATAACTAAATTAATAGATGTAAAAAACGAAGAGTATTCAATGAATAAATCTTCAAGATATTTACCAACTGTTGCTTTTGAAGCTCAAGCTAAAAAAATAGAAAGTAGATATGGAACAGGTGCTGCTTTCCCAAGACCTTGGGATAATAATGAATATCAAATGGTTTTAAACTTTTCTCTTCCACTTTATGAAAGTGGAGCTATTTCAAATGCAATTGAGAAGAATGAAGTAGAACTTATAAACTTGAAGTTAAAATATAATGAAATTAAAAATCTCATAGAAAAAAATATAAATCAAAATCTTGACTCTCTTTTAAAATCATATGAAAAAATTGATTACTCACAAATTGCTCAAAAATATGCAAAAAAGAACTATGAATTAGTTTTAGATAGATATAAAAGTGGTAGTGAAACTATTATATCTCTTTTAGATGCTCAAAACTCATATATGGTATCAAAGTTAAATGAGAGTATCTCTTCAATAGATTATTTGATTGATTTAATTTCAGTTTATTTCTTTAGTGGAAATATTGAAGTTTTGGTAAATGAAGATAAAAAAAGTAAGTTTGAAAAAGAACTATTAGGAGTTTTAGATGAAAAGTAGATTTTTAGTTTTAGTATTAGCAAGTGCAGTATTTTTTAGTGCCTGTAGTATTGAAGAGAAAAAAGCTGAACAAAAAACTATTAAATCAGTTTTTGCAATTTATCCTAAATCAAAAGATGGTGAGACCACAAGGGTTTTTAATGCCCTTGCAAGTGCAAATAATCAAGTAAAACTAAGTTTTAAAGTAAAAGGAAATATTAGTAAACTAGAGTTAGATATTGGTGATGAGGTTAAAAGAAATCAGCTTATAGCTTCTTTAGATTCAGCCCCATATGAGCTACAGGTTTCACAAGCAAAATTTGGTTTAAGTGAAGCAAGTGTTGCTATGAAAAATGCAAAATCAAATTATGAAAGAGTTAAAAAACTTTATATAAATCAAAATGCGAGTACTAGTGATATTGATAATGCAAAAGCTCAATATAACTCAACAAAAGCAAAAGTAAATAATATTCAAAAACAACTTGACTATATCAAACTTCAACTTTCATATACAAAGTTATATTCTCCAATAAATGGATATATATCTTCAAAGTTTGTTCAAGAAAATGAAAATGTAAATGCTGGTACTCCAATAGTTTTAATAAGTGATAAATTAGTAGATGAAGTACAAGTGCAAGTTCCTGATGTCTTAATAAATAAATTAAAAGTAGGGGATAGTGTAAAGGTAAAGTTTACTTCAATTAGTAATGATAAGTTTGATGCAAAAATAAAAGAGATATCAAAATTTACTTCACCAAATCAAAAAACTTATCAGGTAGTATTAAAACTAGAAAATCCTACAAAAAAAATAAAGTCAGGAATGTCTTGTGAGGTATATTTTAATCTTTTAAAAGATTTAAAATCAGTTGTTTATCTAATACCTGCAGGATCAGTTTTAAATGATAAAAATGGATATTTTGTTTATGTACTAGAAAAACAAGATGATATTTATCAAATAAAAAGAAAAAATGTAAAAGTAGGAAATTTAACAAATGATGGATATGAAATCATATCAGGAATAAAGGATAAAGATTTAGTATTAAAAGCTGGTATGAGTGAAGTATTTGAAAATATGGAAGTATCTTTAGGAAATAAAAAAGAGTTAGGAAAATAAGATGAATATAACCTCTTTCGCCCTTAAAAATGACAAGGTAACAATTGTCTTTTCTCTTTTGATTTTTGTATATGGAATTATCACTTTTTTAGATTTACCAAGGGCTAAAGACCCTGGGTTTATTATTAGAACGGCAACTGTCGTGACATATTTTCCAGGAGCTAGTGCAAAAAGAGTAGAACAATTAGTAACAGATAAACTTGAAAAAGAGATACAAAATATGAGTGAGATTGATAATATTAAATCAATCTCAAAAAATGGTGTTTCTGTAATTTTTGTAAATATTTTAGAAAAATATAAAAATATGAGACCTATTTGGGATAATCTTAGAAGAAAAGTTCAAGATGGTGCTAGAAATTTGCCACAGGGAACATCAAACCCAATTGTAAATGATGAGTTTGGAGATGTTTATGGCTCTTTGATTTCAATACAAAGTGATGGATTATCGTATAAAGAATTAGAAGAGATTGCAAATGATGCAAAAGATGCTTTTTTAAGAATTGACTCTGTTGCTAAAATTAATATTTTAGGTATTCAACCTCAAGCCATATATGTAGAATATGATAATTCAACAATTGCAAGATTGAATCTTAGTGCAAGTTATATAAAGTCTATTTTAGAGTCAAAAAATATTGTAATCTCTGGAGGAAATATAAAAATTGATACAAATAGAGTTTCAATTGAACCAACTGGAAACTATGATGATATCAAGGAAATTGAAAATACTATTATTCCATTAAATACTGGTGAGAAAGTATATTTAAAGGATATTGCAAAAGTAAAATATGAGTATAAAAATCCAAGTAACTATATAATACAAAAAGATTCCCAAGAGGCTTTGCTTTTAGCAATTTCTATGAAAAAAGATGGGGATATTATAAAACTTGGTGAACAAATTGATAGTTTAGTTACTAAATTACAAAATAAATTGCCACTTGGTGTTGAACTTGATAGATTGTTTAATGAACCAAAAGTTGTGGATAGGATTGTTAGTAATTTTGTTTCAAACTTACTTCAAGCAATGGCTTTAGTAATAATTGTGATGCTTTTTTCTTTGGGAGTTAGAACAGGTTTAATTGTTGCTTTTTTAATCCCTATGTCAGTATTAACATCTTTTATAATCATGTCTTTATTTGATATTTGGCTAGATCAAGTTTCCTTAGCAGCTCTTATTATTTCCCTTGGACTTTTAGTTGATAGTGCTATTGTTATGAGTGAATCAATTATGGTATTGATGCAAAAAGGAAAAAATGTAGTTGAAGCATCTTTGAAAAGTGCAAATGAATTAAAAATACCACTTTTAACTTCAGCTCTTACAACTTCAGCAGCTTTTTTACCAGTATTTTTAGCTAAATCTTCAACTGGAGAGTATACAAATTCAGTATTTAAAGTTGTGACTATTACTCTTTTATCTTCATGGGTTTTAGCCCTTACGTTAACACCTGTTTTAAGTAAGTACTTTATGAAAAAAGAGATAAAACCAAAAGAAAAAGAATCTTATTTTATGAAGTTTTATAAAAATAGTTTAGTTTTCGCTTTAACAAATAAACTATTAGTAATGATAGTTACTTTAGGTTTATTTATTGGTTCAATTATATTATTTGAAAACCTTCCTAAAAAGTTTTTCCCTCCTGCAAGTGAAGCAACTTTTACCGTTGAAATAAACCTTCCTGTTGGAACAGCTATTGAGACCACACAAGAAAGTGTGAAAGTAATTGAACAGTATATAAAAGATAAATATATGACAAAAAGTAAAGAGGTTATAAATTTTGTATCTTTTATTGGAGAGAGTGCCCCAAGATTTTGGTTATCTTATGATAGAGAGCTATCAAGTAGTGAATATAGTACGATTTTAGTTAATCTAAAAGATATGGAGAATATGAGTGAAATAAGACACGATATAGAAAGCTTTGCTAAGTCAAAATTTCCTGATATGCAGATAAATGCAAAAACTTTAGGTATGGGACCACCTGTTAAAAAGCCAATTGAGATAAGAATAAGTGGAAAAGATATTGATAAACTTTTTGAAATGAGTTCAAAAATAAAACAAGAATTATCAAAAATTCATGGTGTTAAAAATATAGTTGATGATTGGGGATTAAGAACAAAAAAACTAATTATTGATATAGATGAAGATAAAGCTTTAAAAGAGGGAATCTCAAATCTTGATATTGCCTTGTCCCTTCAAACTTCTATTAGTGGTTTTGAAGTTACAACATTTAGAAAAGATGACAAATTAATACCTATTATACTTCGTTCTAATAAAAATACAAAAGATGATATTGATAGATTAAATACAATAACAGTTTATTCTCAAAATAGTGGTAAAAATATACCCTTGTCTCAAGTTGCAAAGGTAAAAGTTGTTTATGAAGAATCAAAAATAGTTAGAAGAGATAGATTAAAAACTATAACTATTGGAAGTGAAGTGATTGATGGTTATAACGCTATAAATATATTTGATGAAATCATACCTTGGTTGGAAAACTATTCAAAGGAGTTTGAACTTGGTTATTATTATGGTTTAGGTGGAGAACATGAAGCTAGTAATAAAGCAAATAAATCAATTATTGAAAATCTTCCCATTGCCTTTATAGTAATTTTGCTTTTAATGGTTGCACAATTTAATTCAGTGAGAAAACCTCTAATTATACTTACAACTATTCCTTTAGGAATTATTGGAGTTAGTTTAGGATTATTTGTAACTGGGTCTTATTTTGGTTTTATGACCCTTCTTGGAATAATATCCCTAAGTGGGATAGTAATCAATAATGCAATTGTATTATTAGAGAAAATAAAAATAGAAAAAGAGGAAAATAATTATAATGATTTTGATTCAATAGTTCACGCTTGTATAAATAGATTCAGACCTATATTGCTTACTACACTAACAACTGTTTTAGGGCTTGTTCCTTTATGGTACAGTGGGGGAATAATGTGGGAACCTATGGCTATTTCTATTATATTTGGTTTAATAATATCTACTATGTTTACATTGATTTTTACCCCTGTATTGTATGCAATATTATTTAAAATAAAAAGAGTATAGTATTTTAAGTTTTTGGTAAAAAAAGTAGTTTATGAAAGTTAAAAATTGTTTTATTTGTTTTAAATAATTAATGGTGCAGATGATGAGATTTGAACTCACACGACTCTCGTCACGAGCCCCTCAAGCCCGCGTGTCTACCATTCCACCACATCTGCATTTTTGGAAACAGAATTATACAGATTTATTGCTTAGAAAATGAAGATTACATTTTTAACTCTCAATCTAACTGAAATTGCAAATGCTAATAATAAAACTTAATGATTAAATATTCTTATTTCAAATATGTTTTTAATAAATTTGTTATATTTTCAATCTCTTGTGCTCTTTGTTCTTCACTTACATGATTCCCTAAATGTTCTTTTATATGATCATTAAGTAATTCATTCATCAATGACTGTATTGCTCCTCTAGAAGCAGAAATCTGTTGTAAAACTTTAAAGCAATCTTTTTCATCTTCTATTGCTTTTTCAATACCACTAAGTTGCCCTTTTATCTTTTTTATTCTCATAAGTATTTTATCTTTATTTGCAATTATATGGGCCATATTAATCCTTTAATAAATTTTTTAACTATACTGGGGTATAGTATCAAAATATTATTAATAAGAGAATAAAATGAATACATTAAAAACGTTAAAAACTAATTCCCCTTCACATAATTTTGATAGTTCAAATCCAATTGCTAAAAAGAATGTATTTTATGCAACACTTTTAACGTTTGTAACGATGTTAGTTGAGATATTTGGAGGATTATATTATAACTCTATGGCACTGTTAGCAGATGGATGGCATATGAGCTCCCATGTACTTGCTCTTGGGATGGCATATTTAGCTTATGTTATGGCAAATAAATATGCAAATGATTTTAGATTTAATTTTGGAACATATAAAATAGAAGTATTGGGAGGATATACAAGTGCAATATCACTTTTAGCTGTTGCTTTTTTTATGGCTTATCATTCAGTTGAAAGGATATTTAATCCTGTAGAAATAAGATATAAAGAAGCAATTGCTATTGCAATATTAGGGTTAATAGTTAATTTAATATGCGCTTGGCTATTAAAAGATGACAATCACCATCATGACCATCATCATCATGACCATCATCATCATGACCATCATCATCATGACCATCATCATGATATGAATTTAAAAGCTGCATATCTACATGTATTAGCAGATGCATTAACCTCTATTTTAGCAATTGTTGCTTTAGTATGTGCAATGTTATGGAAAGTTACATGGCTTGATCCGGTTATGGGTATTGTTGGTTCTATTCTAGTCTTTATTTGGGCAATAGGACTTATCAAACAATCTGCAAAAATTCTTTTAGATGCAGAGATGGATGATCCTATAGTTGAAGAAGTAATAGAATCAATAAACGATATTGATAAAAATATTCAAATAAACGATTTACATATCTGGAAAGTTGGAAAAGGAAAGTATTCTTGTATTTTATCTATATCTGTTGAAGAAAATGAGATTAATATAAATGAAATAAAAAAACATCTTGCAAAAGATAAAAAATTAGTTCATATAACTATAGAACAAGTTATTTAAAGTAAATTAATTTAGAGAGTTTTAGTTCTCTCTAAATTTCTTTTTATTTACTTCTTCAAGAATTGTTTGTGCTAGTTTTGAAGTGTTTTCAGCTATTTGATGAGCTTCACCAGCTACTGCAGCATTGTTTTGTGACTGTTGATCAAGTCTATTGATTACATCATTTATTTGTTCAATACTTGTTTTCTGTTCACTTGATGCTTCTGAAATATCTTTTATAGCTTCTGTTGTTTTTGCAATATTTTCATTTAGAGTTTTATACCCTTGAATCATATTACCCGCAATTTGTTTACCTGTGTCAGTTTTTTGAGTTGCATTTTCAACTAAATCTTTAATCTCTTTTGCTGCTTCTGCACTTCTACTTGCTAGATTTCTAACCTCTTGGGCTACAACTGCAAAACCTTTTCCAGCTTCTCCTGCTGTTGCTGCCTCAACTGCTGCATTTAAAGATAAAATATTTGTTTGGAAAGCAATTTGGTCAATCACTGTAATTGCTTCAGCAATTGCTTGTGTTTGCTCGTTTATTTCATCCATTGATGTTACAGTAGAACTAGCTAACTCTTGACCTTTTTTAATAGAATCAGATAGCTTATCAGAGTGTTCTGACATTTCAGAGATTCTATTTGTATTACTTACAACTGTACTTGTAATCTCTTCTAAAGCTGCTGCTGTCTCTTCAAGTGATACAGCTGTTTCATTTGAAGATTTGTTTAATACATCCACATTTTGAAGTAAAACTTTTGAGCTATTTTCAAGTGCAAGTCCATTTTTTTTGTTTTCAGATAACATTTGATTAATGATATTGCAAAGGTTATTTAATCCCTTTGAGATATTTCCATCAGGATTTGGAATTGTATTAGTAAAGTCAAGTTTTGCATACTCTTCAAGGTGTGCTAATATTGGATTTATATCACTATTAACATTTTCATTAATAGTTTCAATCATTTGATTTAAAATATTTTTTAATTCATTTAATGATTTGTTTTCCGTTGATTTTTCAACTAATACATTTAGTTTTCCCTCTTGTACCTTTGCAACTACCTCTTTTACATTGTTGATTAACTCTTTATCAGCTTCAAGTCTTTTTGATATTGATACCATCTCTTGATTAATGACTTTTGCCATTGTTCCAAATTCATCATTTGTATTTATATTTATCTCTTTAATTTCACTCTCTTCACCTTTTAGGTATTTGAAGAAATAGTTAAATCCCTCTTCAACAGTTTTAATTGGAGCTAGAATTTTTAGTAATGAGTAGAAAATAATAGCTAAAATAACAAATAGTAAAACAATATATAGAATAATCTCTTTAATAACAGCTGCATCTATTTCTTCATAAATCTCTTCTTTATTTATCTCTAATACTAACTTCCAGTTTGTAGTTTTTAAAGTACTGTAGCTAACTAGTTTTGTAATACCATCTTGTGATGCTTCACCAAAATCAAGTTTTTTTTCTGTTTTTACTTGATTAAATAAAGTGTCTTTTTTGTTCATTAATTTATTGTTTTTATGTATTAATATATCACCTTGGGTATCGATTAGATATGCTAATCCTAAACCATCAAGTTGAATATTTAAAATAGTTTCAACAATAGTATCAATAAAAATATCAGAACCAATAACCCCAACTAAATTACCATTTTGATAAAAAGGAACTACAACTGATACAATTAATTTTTTTGTAATAACATCAAGATAAGGTTTTGATACAGCTGCCTTATTTTCTGATACAGCTTGTTTATACCAAGGTCTTCCTCTAGCATCATAATTGTCTTTTTCAACTGTTAACATATTACCATTTGCAAGTAATAATGTCCCATCTTTTTGATATCCAATATAAACATCAACAAAATTTCCTGAATTTTTTGCTTGTACAAAAGAGTCTAATACTTTCTGTTTTTCTTCATCGATATTTGTATTTTCTAATTGTTTAGCAATTGCACTGATGATGTCCATTTTTGATTCTAGAAAGCCATCAATAAATTTTGACTCCTCTTTCATCAAGCTTAAACTGTTTTGTTCTACTAAGTGGTCTTGTGATGCATAACTACTTTTTGCATTGTTAAAGCCTAGTATTGCAAAAGATACGAGTGTACTTACAAGTACAAGTAGTAAAAGTTTTAGTTTTATACTATCAGATTTCATGTTACACCTTTTTTTTTTAATTATAACCAAAAAAAGTTACAATTTATTCTTTTTATTAATCATAATTTTTATAGCCATGTATTTTGAGTAGCTTAGTAAATAAATAATTGTTTAATATAAGTTATTTTAATCCTATTTTATATTTTATAAGTTCAACTAATCATTGATTTCATATTAAGTATACAATTGATGTAGATTTTAAAAAAGATAACTTTTAGTTCATTTTGAAAATATATATTTAAAGAAAAGTTTTGGAGAAAAAAGATGAAAACAAAGAGTATCAAAACAAAATTAACAGTGCTTGTTATGTTAAGTATTGCCTGTTCCTTTATATTTTTAGGTTTAAAAAATACTCAAAATGCCTATGAATTGGAGCATGAACTTATAAAAGAACAAGAATTAAATTTAGCAAAAAATATTTCTGCTTATTTAGGCAGTTATTTCAAACTAAAGCTTTTGGTTATGGAAGCAACTGCAAAAGGTTTAATAGTTGAACCCCAAAATTTATCAAATGAAAATATAACTGAAAAATTAAAAATTGGACTTGAAGCAAGTGATTCTGCTTTACTTTTTTATGGATTTGAAAAAGATGGTTATTCTATGTTATCTACAGGTAACTATTTAACTCCTCAAAGGGATAACTATGATTCTAGAAAAAGGGGGTGGTATAAAGAAGCTATTGCTAAAGATGGTTCAGGTGTTACTCTTCCTTATCTTTCTAAATCTTTACAGAAACTTGTTGTGTCTTTATATACTCCTGTAAAAAGTAATGGTACAACAATTGGGGTATTAGGAAGTGACATACTCCTTGATAGTGTTATAAATATTGTAACAAGTGCCAAAATTGGTAAAACAGGATATGCATATATAGTAAATGAAGATGGACAAATATTAATTCATAGTGATAAAAAACTTTTGATGAAAAAAAGTAAATATTTTACTGATATAAAAACAAAAGAAAAAGTTAAATTTGCAGAAGTAAAATATGATAATGAAGAATATCTTGTTTCTTATAGTAAAATTCCAAATACCACTTGGTATATTTGTGTTAAAGTTGATAAAGAAGAGGTTTTTGAAGATATAAATAAAAATATAAAAAATGAAATTTTACTTTATGCAATTTTACTTATTTTAGTGCTACTTGTAGTTTATTTTTCTCTTAAAAAAGTGTTATCTCCTTTGCAAAATGTTGAAAAGGGTTTAGCAAACTTTTTTAGATATTTAAAAGGTGAAGAGAAAAATATTGATAAATTAAATATAAAAACCAATGATGAATTTGGTTTAATGGGAAAACTTATTGATGAACAAATGCATTTAGTCTCACAACAAATAGAAAAAGATAAACTCTTAATTGATGAGGTTAAAAATGTTGTAAATAGGGTAAAAGAGGGGCATTTGGATATTTGTGTTGAAAAAGATTCAAGTAGTAAATCTTTGGAAGAATTAAAACAAAGTATAAATGAAATGATAGAGTTTATAAGTACTGATGTAAATAAAGATATAAATACAATTTTATCTACTTTAGAAAAGTATTCAAATCTTGATTTTACAACTCATGTTGAAAATGCAAATGGAAAAATTGCTTTAGGGTTAAATAATTTATGTGAAATTATTACAAAAATGTTAAAAGAAAATAAATTAAATGGCTATCAATTAAATGAAAGTTCAAAAAATCTTCTTGAAAATGTGGATATTTTAAATAGGGCATCAAATGAGACAGCTGTATCATTAGAAGAAACAGCTTCTGCTTTAGAGGAGATTACAAGTACAGTTGTTAGTAATACAAGTAAAATAAAAACTATGCAAGAGTACTCAGAAGAATTAACAAGTTCAATAAATCAAGGAAAAGATTTAGCTCATTCAACAGTAGAATCTATGGAAAAAATAAATGAAGAAGCTTTAAGTATTTCAGAAGCAATTACAGTCATAGACCAAATTGCATTCCAAACAAATATTCTTTCTTTAAATGCAGCAGTTGAAGCTGCAACAGCAGGGGAAGCTGGAAAAGGTTTTGCGGTTGTAGCGCAAGAGGTTAGAAACCTTGCAAGTAGAAGTGCAGAAGCAGCAAAAGAGATTAAAGATTTAGTTGAAAAAGCAAAACTAAGAACAATTGAGGGGAAAGAAATTTCAGCGAATATGATTAATGGCTATATTAAAATCAATGAAAATATAGATAAAACAAATGAAATTATAAAAGATATATCAGATTCTTCTTCTGAACAAAAATTTAGTATAGAACAAATTAATGGAGTAGTTAATACTTTAGATTCTCAAACACAAAATAATGCATCAGTTGCTAATCAAACACAAGAAATAGCAAAACAAACAACTAGTATTGCAAAAAAAATCTTAGATTCTGCAAGTGAAAAAAAGTTTATAGAATAGGCAAAAAAGGTTAGAAATAAACTTCTAACCTTTTATATAAGAGTTGTTAAAAAATCAAAATATTTATAATCAAGTAATATCCAAAAAAATTTTACATCACATAAAGAATACTTAATAGTTTTTATTTATTAATTAAACTAATATAAAGTATAAGTTTTAGTGTTATAATTATTTATTAAAGATGGTGGTATTACAACAATGGAAAAAGAAGAAAAAAAGTTTATTCAATTAATTAGTGAAATTCCAAATATTGCTGTTCAAGGTTATAATAAAAATAGAGAAGTAATATTTTGGAATAAAGCTAGTGAGATGATTTATGGTTACTCAAAAGAAGAAGCTATCGGAAAAAAACTTGAAGATCTAATAATTCCTGATTTTATGAGAGCTGATGTTATTGCAGGAATAAACAATTGGTATCAAAAAAATGTTCCAATCCCAGCTGGAAAATTGCCACTTCGTAGAAAAAATGGAACTACTGCATATGTATATTCTTCCCATGTAATGTTAAATGAAAGCACAAATAATCCTGAAATGTTTTGTATAGATATAGATTTAACAGAACAAGTAAAAAAAGATGAAGAGTTAAAACAAAAAGATAAAATTTTAGCCTTTCAATCAAAAATGGCTTCACTAGGAGAGATGCTTGACAATATTGCACATCAATGGAGACAACCACTATCTAGCATCTCGGCTTCTGCCTCAAGCTTAAAATTAAGAAGTACCCTTGATTGTTTGGATGAAGAGAGTTTAAATGATTCAATAGATTCAATAGTAAAAGCTACAACCTATATGTCAAATACAATTGAAGATTTTAGAAACTTTGTAAAAGGAACCCATGAAAAAAAGAGTTTCAATTTATATGATATTATAAAATATAGTTTAGAACTTCTTGATGGAACAATAAGAAAAAATGACATAAATATAGTTTTATCAATTCCTCATAATGAGATAAAATTAGTAAGTTTTCCAAATGAACTTGTACAAGTTTTACTTAATATTATTGCAAATGCTAAGGATGCCATGATTTTAAATGAAATTAAAAAAAGGTATCTTTTTATAACTATAAAAGAGGAAAATAAAAAAGTTTATATTGAACTAAAAGACAATGCAGGTGGTATAAAAGAGGATATATTACCAAAGATATTTGAACCATATTTTACAACTAAACATAAATCAAAAGGTACTGGAATTGGTTTATATATGGCATATAAACTTATAACTGAAAGTATGAATGGTGATATCGATGTTGAAAATATTTCTTATTTATATGAAGATAAAGAGTTTACAGGAGCTTTATTCAAAATAGTACTTTAAGTAAGTTTTCAGGCATAAAAAAAGGTTAGAAGCAAAACTTCTAACCTTTCGCAGTTTATATAAAAAATCTGTTAAAAAAGATCTTACATAAATGGGTTTGCATATAATGCGATCATCGCAATAACTAATGCATAAATAACTTGAGCTTCGATCATCGCTAATGCAATGAACATAGTAGTCATTAATTTTCCACCTAATCCTGGGTTTCTAGCAGTTCCAGCGATTGTTGCAGCAGCAGTGTTACCCATACCAATAGCACCACCAAGTGCAGCTAAACCAAGACCAATACCTGCAGCAACTACAGAGTAAGCTTTTAACATTTCACCCGCAGCAGCGTCAGCAGCGAATGCAAAACCAGCGAAAGCTAGCATTAAAAGAACGATTTTTTTCATTCTAGTATCCTTAATAAATATTTTTTACAAAGTCTGTTCGGCTTGCGTATCCCTACTTATCACTTCGTATTGGGCAGAATTATACACAACTATAATTTAAATTTCCATTAGATTAACAATAATTTACACAATGATTACTAAATGTAACAACTTAAAAAAGATAATCAGCTTTTTAATTTTCTTTATGTATAATCGTTAGACATTGACAAGAGAGGACTTTATGAAAAAACTATTTTTTGGACTTACAGCATTTATCTTATTAGTAATTGGTGGGATTTATGGAATCCTTTTTACTAGTGCAGGTAATTCTTATGTTGCTTCAATAATTGAAAACAAGGTTAATGAAGGGCAAAAAGATGTTAGTATGAAAGTAGATAACTTCAAACTAACTATGAATGATGTACTTTTTAAAGCTACTATTGATGATAACTCTACAATAAATGTAGAAGGGGCATTAAATATTTTTGCACAAACAGTTGATTTAAAATATGATGTAAATGTAGCTGATTTGAGTAAATTAGAAAACTTAACAAAACAAAAACTAAACGGTTCTTTTTCTACAAACGGTATTGTAAAAGGTGACTCAAAACAAGCTGTTGTAAAAGGAGTTAGTAAAATTGCTTCAAGTAATACAAACTATGATATACAATTAAAAGATTTTAATCCAAGCAATATTTTATTTACTATGAAAGATGCAAAAATTGAAGAGTTACTTTATATGGTAAACCAACCAATTTATGCAAAAGGGATGCTTAATATTGATGCAAATATAAAAAATGCTGATATTGAAAACCTAGATGGTATTATTACAACTACTGTTTCAAAGGGTATTTTAAATGCAAAAGCTATAAATAAAGAGTTAAAAGAAGAACCAAAACTTCCTATTATTTTTAACTCAAAAAGTGTTAGTAATTTAGTTGGAAATGAGATTAATTCAAATATAAATTTTGATAGTACAATTGCAAAACTTGATGTTAAAAAAGCAAATGTAAATATAAAAACATCTGTAATTAAAAGTGATTATAAAGTTTTCGTAAAAGATTTAGCAAAACTAGAAACATTGATAAATCAAAAACTTAATGGTTCTTTTTCTACAAATGGTGACGTTATAGTAGATAATGGAGTAATTACAGTAAATGGAAACTCTGATATTTTTGCAAGTGATACTAAATATGAAGCAAAAATCTCTAACTCTAAACCTGAATATGTTAACTTAACGGTAAATAAAGCAAAAATTGAAAATTTATTAAACCTTGTAAAGCAACCAAATTATGCAAATGGATTATTAAATATTGATGCAAAAATTAAAAATGCAGATATTAATAATCTTGATGGAAAAGTTTTAACAACTATTTTAGAGGGAAAAGTAAACAATAATGTAGTAAATAAATCTTTTGATCAAAACTTAAAAGAAGCAGTTACTTTTAAAGGTGATATAGTTACTGATTTAGTTAAAACACAAGCAATATCAAAAATTAATTTAGATACTTCCCTTACAAATGTAGATATGACTAAAGCAGTATATGATATTTCAAAAGGTGAATTTACAAGTGATTATACTGTTGATGTACCAGACCTTTCTAAACTTAAAGATATTACACAACAAAAAATGAGAGGAAAAGCTAAAATTGAGGGTAATATTAAACAATCAACCGATCTTTTAAGTGTTGATGGTAAGTCAGAACTATTTGGTGGAAAAATCGATTTTAATTTGCTAAATGATAACTTTAAAGCAAAAATTGATGGTGTTGAAATTAAAGATTTAACTCATATGTTATATTACCCAGAGATTTTTACTTCTAAATCTAATATTGATGTTGATTACAATCTTGCAACTAAGATAGGTAAAGTTGGTGGTAATTTAATAAATGGTCAATTTATCAAAAATGAATATTCTGATTTAATTAATGCCTTTGCACAGTTTGATTTAACAAAAGAGATTTATAAAAAAGTAGAAATCAAAAGTGATATGAAAAAAGATATTATTAATACTATAGTAGACATGACAAGTGAACACACAACAATTAAAGTTCCAGCAAGTACATTAAATTCTGCTAAAAATACAATCAATGCTTTAGTTCAAGCAAAAATTTTAAAATATGAGTTTGATACTAAAATCTCTGGGAATCTTTCAAATCCAAAGGTAAATATAGATAAAAAAGCATTTTTAAATAATACTAAAGCGGGTCAAAAAATTAAGAAAAAAACCGATGAACTTAAAAATAAGATTCAAGAGAAAATTGGAGATAAATTTAAATTAGACCAACTATTTAATGAAGCTCCAAAACAAGAAAAGAAAAAAGCTTCTAGAGAAGAGATAGCTGCAGCTTTTAAAGAGATGTTTGGAAACTAAATATTAGAGGCTATTATTTAATAGCCTCAATATTTTTTGTAAGAGTTAAAGAAACTCCTACCCATGATGCAATACCACCCCTATACCACAAAATCTTTTTCTTGGGATAACCAATTCTAACTAATATATCAATTGCCTTTGGTGATTGGGCACACCATGCACCATTACAAAAAAACATTACAGTTTTTGCATCAGAAAAATCGTATTTTTTATTTTTTAATTTGACACCTAAAAGTTTATAAGCTCTTTTATATTCTTCTTTAAAATCCTCATCTAATTTATATTCATCATAGGGTATATTAACGGCACTTGGAATTGTTCCCATATCAAACCAATCATTTCTTCTACTATCAACTAAAATATATTTTTCAGGCTCTTTCATAGCTTTTTCTTGAATAAACTCTAAAACTTCTAACTCTCCTACTGTTTTAATACCTTCATATAAAGTAAAAGGTTGAATTACACCTTTTGTAGTAATAAACGTTTTTTTACATTGTAATGGTATTTTTTTGGAAGCAATATTACCACTTTGAAAGTTTTCAGGTGTGATTCCAAATTGGGAACAAATAAGAGGATCTTCTCTTTGAATTTTTATACTTTCTTTTTTGCCATTTGAATATGTATGTACAACATCAACACCTTTTATCGGTAAAATCATAGGATTTAAAGCAAATAAAAAAGAAAAACTAAAAATCATAGAAATTAATAATTTCTTCATGGAAAACTCCTAAATAGTATATAATGAAACCTTACTCAAAAAATCATAAATTTGTCATTTAAATTTAGTTATAATTTTTTAAATAATAATAACAAGTCTGTTGTACTTAAAAAGGAAAAAATATGTTAAATAGAGTATTAGTTACAGGTGGAAATAAAGGTATTGGCCTTGAAGTTGTAAAAAAATTTTTAGAAGTTGATTTTGAAGTAATTGCAGTTGCAAGGGATTTTTCAAATTTCCCACAAGAATTAAAAGATAATGAAAAAGTAAAAACTATTGAATATGATTTATCAAATCTTGATGGTCTTAAAGATTTAGCAAAAGAGGTTGGTGAAATTGATGTATTAATAAACAATGCAGGATATATGCAACCAAAATATACTTATGATAACTATCCTTTAGAAGCAAAAGAACATATTATGAATGTTGATTTGTATGCACCAGTTGAACTTATGACTATTTTTTCTGAGGGTATGAAAAAAAGAGGATATGGGAAAATTGTAAATACTGCATCAATTGCTGGTCAAATAGGGCATCCTGACATTTGGTATGGTATTGCAAAAGCTGGACTTATAAATGCTACAAAAATATTTGCAAAACTTTTAGGAACAAATGGTATTACTGTTAATTGTATTGCACCAAGTCCTGTTGAAACTGATATGCAAAAAGATAATTCAGAAGAGAGAAAAGCAGAATTTAAAAAAGCAGTTCCTTGTGGAAGATTTGCTGAACCAGATGAAGCTGCTGAGGTTATTTTTTGGTTAGGTACTGATTGTCCAGAGTATGTAAATGGTACAACAATGGATTTTAATAATGGTTCATACGTAAGATAAAAAATGGAAAATAAAAAAACTGTATCCCTTGTTCTTGGTAGTGGTGGAGCTAGAGGTTACGCCCATATTGGAGTTATAAAAGAACTTGAAGCTCAAGGATATGAAATAAAATCAATTTCTGGTTCATCAATGGGAGCATTAATTGGGGGACTTTATGCCGCAGGTAAACTAGAAGAGTATGAGCAGTGGGTGAAAAATTTCAATGTTATTGATATTTTAAAACTTGTTGATTTTACCTTTTCAAAAGATGGAATGATAAATGGAGAAAAGGTATTTTCAAAAATTGAAGAGATGATAGGTGATGCAAATATTGAAGATTTAGATATCCCTTTTACTGCAACAGCTACTGATATTTTAAATAGAAAAGAAGTATGGCTTCAAAAGGGATGTTTAAAGGATGCTATTCGTGCTTCAATTGCTATTCCAACTCTTTTTACGCCAAAACAATTAAATGGTAAAACTCTTTTTGATGGAGGGATTTTAAATCCAGTTCCTATTGTTCCAACAATTTCAGAATTTACAGATTTAATTATTGCTGTAAATTTAAATGATGATATTGAGATAAAAGAGGAGCACAAAAAACTTTTGGAAAAAGAGAAAAATAAATTTCATCAAACAGTAATTGATTTTTTCCAAAAAAATATAAAGAAAAAAGAGGGTTTAAATTACTTCCAATTAATAAATAAATCTATTGAAACTATGCAAGAGGTGATTGCAAGGCATCAATTAGCTTCCCATAAACCTGATATTATGGTTAATATATCATCAAGAGCTTGTGAGTTTTATGATTTTCATAAAGCAGATGAAATGATAAAGTATGGACAAGCTGTTACGAAAGAATTATTGAATAAAAACTAAAGAAAAAGGGCTTAAGCCCTTTTTTTGAAATAGGTATAAATAAACAAAGCAATAATTACAGATAAAATAAAAATATTTGAGAATAGTAAAATTATAAAAAACAAAAAAGCTAATAAAATAGCGCTGTTTTTTAAAAAACCTTTTTCAAAAAGTATTATTGCAGTTATTAATCCAATTAAAGCATTTGAAATAAAAAACGCATCGGAAAACGCTACTAAATTATCCAAAGTAAGATAACCCATATAAACCAAAACTAATGTAATAACATAAAGTATTGAAAGAGAATTTAAAGCTCCAATTGGAACTTTTTTTGTTGTCACTGTTGAAGTATATTTTGTCAAATTTAGTGAAGAGATTAATCTTGAAACCCCTCCAACAAAAAGAATTAGTGTTCCAATACATAAAATCACAGATACACTAGCAAGTATAAAGTTTGAACTATTTCCAAAAATTGGGATAATTAACCATACAAGTTTAAACTCTTCATTTTTTGGAAATTCTCCAAAACATATTGCAAGAACAATTAAAATATAAACCGTAGAAATAATAATTGCTGAAATTTTAACTGCATTTGTTAGTGTTTTAGTATCATCAACATCTTGAGAATAGTTTCCAATAACTTCCCAACCAACTATTGACCAAAATACAATTAGCAAAGAATACCCATACTCTTTTATCGAAATATTTGGGATATTTAAACTAAACTCTTCTACATTTAAAAGGATAAAAATACTTGATAGAAAAAATATTATTGTAATAGCTGAACTAACTATTAGCATCAATTTTCCTAAAAAACCAATCCTAATAAGAAGAGCTAAATAGGTGATTATATAAATAAAAAAGCCTAAAAGCTCAATTGATATATTTGGAAAATAGGGCATTAGAAATTTTGCAGCTATTATTAAAACTGCTACTGGACCAAAAAAAACTGCGCAAATTAGATAAAAAGAGGTTAGTATTTGGTACTTTTTACCCATAGCCTCTTTTGTTGCAAGGGAAACCCCTCCATCTCCTGGAAATAAAATTGAAAGTTTCCCAAAAATAAGAGCAAACAAAAAACCAAGTATTAAGATTGTTCCCCATGTAAATATAGAGGCATTTCCAATCATATTATATAAAAGTGCTGGAAGTAAAATAACACCTGATCCTAAAATTGGTCCTATTATAAGACCTGAAAGGGTAAAAGTATTTAGTTTAGTTTGATTCAATCTTTTTCTTCTTTAATATTTTTATATTGTTTAAAATTTTAACTGCTATTATAGTTAAAATTGTCCCAAAAATAATTGAAAAACTAATATTTTCCTCAAGAAAAATTGCACTTAGTGTTATTGCAGCAAAGGGAACTAAAAATACAAAAGAACTAACTTCACTAGCTCCAAGTTTTTCTATACCTAAAAAATAGATTGTATTTGCAAAAGTTGAAGCTAAAATTGAGATGCTCAACATATTTATCCAGAAAGTAGAATCAAGTTTTGAGTATTCAATTGTAGTTAAATCAACAAAAAATATAAGATTTAATACTGATGTTACAATATACATATGAAAGGTAAAAGTAATAGGTGATATCTTCATTGCTTTTGAGCTAAGAATAGTAACAATTGGCCAAAGTAAAGAAGCTAAAATAAAATACAAATTATATGTAACAAAGATTTTTTCACTATCAAATGTCCAAACATGGAGTATTGTCATAACACCAATTGCTCCAAGACCTAAAGCAAAGGCATCTTTTTTTGTAACAGTTTTTGCTTTTAATAAAGCCATCATAATAAATGTATTTATTGGAATTAAACTAGTTACTAATGAACCACCTAATGATGCAGTTCCAAGTTTTACACCTAAATAAAAGTATTTCATATAAGCAATTAAAGCAATTGATGTAATAGTTACTAATATAAAGTTTCTAAGACTAATTTTAAAAGATTTTCTTAAAATAATCATAAGTGGAACCATTGATATGGCTGTAATTATATATCTAAAAGTCATAGTTTCAAATTCATCCATGTAAAGACCTAGAAACTTAACATTAACCCATGAACCACCCCAGCAAACCATAGCAAAAAACAGTAAGATGTAAAATATATTTTTATTTGATTCGGTCATAATATCTCTTTTTATTGGAAGTTTAATAAAAGAATAATTATTTGTATAGAATAAAATTGCTATTTAATTAGTTTTGATGGAGTGTATCCAAAGTATTTTTTAAAATTTCTAGCAAAATGGGATTGGTCATTAAAGCCAACTTGAATAGATGCTTCACTAATAGAAATATTTGAGTTTTTGATTAATGAATTTGCACGATTCAATCTTTCATTTATAATAAAAGCATGGGGAGTTATTCCAAATTCTTTTTTAAAAAGTCTAATAAAATGGTATTTGCTTAGGTTTACATTTGAAGCTAGTGTTTCTAAATTAAAGTTTGTATCTATTGAATCTTTAATTAGTTCATATGTATCTTTTATAATTTTTTTATCTTCATAGATTTCTTTATATCTTTTTGTATAAATTGTATTATTTAATATCAGAGAAGAAATTGCTTCTATTAGTTTTGTTTCAATAATTAATTCATCATCACCTTTGAAATATGAATCAAAAAATGAGTGAAGTTTTGCAAAAAGTTCAGGATTGTTTATAATATGTCTTTGAAAACAAGGTATCTTTTTCTCAAAGAAAATTTGTTCATAAATGTCTGCAATAATTTCAATAGTTGGGTAAAAGTTTGCATGGGACCATTGTTCTGATTTTCCATGGTGAACTTCACCTGGATTGTTTATTCTAATTGAGTATTGGTATGAGTCGTATGCTTCATTTGCATTATATGCTTTTAGTACACCTTTATAGGTAAGTCCTATTGTATAGGTGTCGTGGTAGTGTTTAGTAAAATTTGAATTTGAAAATTGTACGTTTTCAAAAAGAATGTTATTTAAAAGTCTACTCATAATTTAGATTATATCCAAAGAAGAAATAAAAAAATAGAATAAAATTGCTTTTTTAGTTTTTTTGAAAAGTATAGGAGCAACCTATACTTTTTTTATTGTAAGTAGAAGAAATACTCCAATAACTGCTGCAATAAATGAAGCAACAAAAACTCCTAATTTAACTGCTGCAATTATTCCTTCATCGATGAAAGCTAAGTGGGTAATAAAAATTGACATTGTAAATCCAATACCAGCAATAAAACCAACTGCAATAATCTCTGTCCATGAAATATCATCTGGTTTTTCTACTAATTTTAACTTTGTTGCAAGATAAGTTAATCCTACAATTCCTATAGGTTTACCTAGTATTAGACCTAATACAACCCCTAATACAATCATTAAATTTGCACTTACCGTTGAAAAGTCGATTATTACCCCTGCATTTGAAAAAGCAAATAAAGGCATGATAAAAAAAGCAGATAAACCATGTAATCCATGTTCAAGTCTTACAAGGGGGTTTTGAACTTTCTCATAGTTATGTGCTATATGATCAAGATTATGAATTTGTTCATCATTTAAAACAGGAAAATCTTCTTCCATATTTTCTTCAAACTTATGTATATCTTTTTTAGTTTTTTTTACAAATTTTTTCTGATCAATTTTTGCTTTGATTGGTATTGTAAAGGCTAATAATACTCCTGCAATTGTTGCATGAATACCAATTGCATGAACATAAATCCATAAAGCAATTCCTAAAAGAAGATAAGGGGTTAAAGCTGTAACTTTAAGTTTATTAAGGGAAAATAAAAGAGCCATAATTAAGATAACATGTACAAAATATTCAGAGTGTATTTCATTTGTATAAACTGTAGCAACAACAAATATAGCACCTAAATCATCAACAACAGCTAAAGCAACTAAAAATACTTTTAAAGCTGGATTAACCTTATTCCCAAGTAACATCAAAATACCTAAAGCAAAAGCGATGTCTGTTGCCATAGGAATACCAAATCCTAAAGGATTAGATGGATTTAAACTTACATAGATAAGTGCAGGAATTATCATTCCTCCAACTGCTGCAATAATAGGAAATGTAGCTTTATTTACTGTTGAAAGTTCACCCACCAACATCTCTCTTTTAATCTCAAGACCAACCATTAAAAAGAATAAAGCCATAAGACCATCATCAATCCAATAAGTTAGAGTCATTGAAACACTCATCTCCCCTAGATTTACTCCAAGGGGCAAATGCCATAGGTCATAATAATCTTGCCCTAAACTTGAGTTTGCAACAATAACAGCTAAAACTGTTGCAACAAAAAGTAAAATACCACTTAGGGCTTCTTTATTAATAAATTTTTCAAAGTTAGTTAATATTGCAGGTTTAATCATTAATGTCCTTAATCTTTACAATTAGGGCAGGTACCCTTTATAATAATATTATCAATTTCGTAGTTTGGAAGATTTATCTCTAGCTTTTCATGTAAACATTCAATTTTTGAACAGATATTACAAATAAAATGGGAATGTTTTTTATTTTTTATTTCATAATATCTTTTTTTATCGTTTGACTCAAAAGAGTTTATTATACCTTCCTCTTCAAACTTTATAATATTTCTATAAAAAGTAGCCTTGTCCATAGCTAGGTTATCTTTAACTTCTTCATAACAAAGTGGTTTATTGTATGAATAAAGCAGTTCTAAAATCGCTTTTCTTGCTGTTGTAAGTTTTATGTTTTTTGATATGTTTTCTAAATTCATATTCTATTATATCAATTTGAATTTAAAATAATATTTGAAAAAGCTATTTTAAATATGCAATTAAGTTGCATTTAAAATTTTGATGATAAAATTCGATAAATGCAACCTAATTGCAAAAATAAAAAAAAGGATTTATAGATATGATGAAAAAGATTTTAATTGCTTTAGCACTATTATCAAGTTTTGTAGTAGCAAAAGAAGTAACTGTTTCAATTTTACCTCAAAAATTTTTCGTAGAAAAAATTGCAGGGGATAAAATCGATGTTAATGTAATGGTTAAGCCAGGAGCATCTCCAGCTTCATATGAACCTAAAACATCGCAAATGAAAAAATTATCAAACTCTTTAGTATATTTTTCAATTGGAGTACCTTTTGAAAAATCTTGGCTAAAAAAATTTGAAGATGCAAATAAAAAAATGTTAGTTGTTGATACTACTAAAGGTATTGAAAAACAAGAGATACAAGCTCATGAACATAATGATGAAGAGGCTCATGATGAACATAAACATGAAGAAGACCATGACCATGAAAAAAATAAACATGAAGAAGAACATGATGAACACGATCATACAGGTTTAGATCCTCATGTATGGCTAGATCCAATTTTAGTAAAAAAACAAGCAGAAAACATTTTAAATGCTTTAATAAAAGTTGATGAAGCTAATAAAGATTTTTATACTAAAAACTATCAATTATTTGTAAAAGAATTAGATGAATTAGATAAAAAATTAGAATCTATTATTGAGCCATATGAACATAAAGCTTTTATGGTGTTTCATCCATCTTGGGGATATTTTGCAAAAAGATATCATTTAGAACAAATTTCTATTGAAATTCAAGGAAAAGAACCAAAACCTGCTCAGTTAATTGAACTGGTTGAAGAAGCAAAAAAACATGATATTAAAATAGTTTTTGTTGCTCCACAATTTTCTCAAAAAGGTGCTAAAACTATATCTAAGAGTATAAATGGTAATGTTGCGACTATCAACCCATTATCTGAAAAATGGGATGAAAATCTTTTAAAGGTAGCAACAGAAATTGCAAAATCTTATAAGTAAAATATTTATATTTCTTACACTTTTTACGCACACCCTTTTTGGGTGTGCTCTATGTACAATCTATTCACCTGAAACCAAAGTATCAATTAAAGTTCAAGCAGATGAACATAAAATAAAAACTGCAGAGATAACTTGGGTTCTTTCAAAAGAATTTACTAATATGTTAAAAGAGGTTTATGATACAAATCAAAACAATTACCTCGATAAAAATGAATTGATTCCTGTAGAGCAATCATTATTGGACTATATTGTCCCTAGAAACTATTTAACCCATATTTCATACGATAAAATTATTAATAAAGAAAAAAGTTTAAAAGCAGATGTAATTAAAAAGAAAAGTTATATAAAAAATTCTCTACTTCATTTTAATTATGTATTAAACCTTGACTACGATTTAGATAAAGAAAAGATTTTATATTTAAATATTGATGATAAAGAAAATTATTTCATACTTTTATTAGTAAAAAACTCTGTAAAAATTGATGCCCCTTTTGATGTTAAAAAAATGGTTGATAGAAAAAGTGTTGTTTTCTATCTAGATGGTGTATTAAAAGATGAGAAACTACAAGAAGATGAACCTAAAGAACAAGAAGTTATAGAATCTAATATCGATGAAACAAAAAAATTAGAAAAATTAGATGAACCAAAACAACAAAAAGAAGAAACATATCTAGCAAAATTTTCTAATAAGGTAAAAGAGTATCTTATAAAAATAGAAAATGGTGATAATTATGCTTTATTTATTTTATTAGGAATATCTTTTCTTTATGGAATCATTCATGCTCTTGGGCCTGGACATGGTAAATCTTTAGCCTTTTCTTATTTTTTAGCAAATAAAAGTTCTTTTAGAAAAGCATTTTTTATATCTCAAGCTAGTGCTTTTATTCATATAGTTGGAGCTTTAGTTTTGGTTGTTGTTTCTGTTTTTATCCTTCAATCAGTTTTAAACAATTTTGTAAATGATTCAGTTGAAATTTTAACAAAGATAAGTGCTTTTATGATCATAGCTTTAGCCGCTTTTATTTTATATAATAAAATTGTAAAAAAAAGTTGCGCTTGTTCCTCATGTTGTTCTGCATCTGCTTCTCAAACAAACTCTATGTGGAGTACAACAAAACCTAAAAATACAACAAAACTAAAAGCAAACTTTATGAAAAAAGATTTATATTTTGTATTAACTGCTGGACTTATACCTTGTCCTGGTACTGTTATTCTTTTTATTTATGCTTTTATGCTAAAAACTTATTTTGCAGTTATTTTAGCTTCTATTTTTATTAGTTTAGGGATGGGATTAGTGATTTTTGCCTCTTCATTTTTAGGTGTATCAGTTCAAAAAGTTAGTGAAAAATCACATAAATTAACTAATTTTTTAGAATATTTATCGCCAGTCGTGATGTTCTTATTAGGTATTTTACTTTTTTTAAACGCTCAAATGGTTTAGTTATTAGGAGAGTTTAAAAACTCTCCCATTCATCATCGTCTTTATTGTTTGCTACTACTGTTTTAGTTGTAGTTATTGGTTTTATTTCTTTATTTCTTTGTTGTGCATAACTCTCTTTTTTGTGAGTTGGTTCAACCCTTTTAGTCTCAGTTTTAGTGAAAGAAGTATCTATTTTAAGCTCTTTGGCTACAATAGTATCTTTACCAACAAACTCTTTTTCATCTGCATCTTTTACAATGTCATCGGCGATAGTTTGAGTTTGATTAGCAATATCTTTAGCGTTGTTAGCTACTTCTGCGTTTTTTTGAGTTTGAGTATCTAATTGATTAACTGCATTATTAATTTGATTAATTCCACTTTGTTGCTCTTTACTTGAATGTTCTACATTACTAATTAACTCTAATGTAGTAGTAACATTTTTATTTAGACCCTCATACCCTTTTATCATTTTATTAGCAATAGTTTTACCATCGTTTGCTTTTAATGTTGCATTTTCAACTAATTCTTTAATCTCTTTAGCAGCTTCTGCCGATCTAGAAGCCAGATTTCTTACTTCTTGTGCTACAACCGCAAAACCTTTTCCAGCTTCCCCTGCTGTTGCCGCTTCAACCGCTGCATTTAAAGATAAAATATTTGTTTGGAATGCAATTTGATCAATGACAGTAATTGCTTCATTAATTGCACTTACTTGTTCATTAATTTCATCCATTGCTTTTGTAGTATTACTTGCCATTTGTTCACCTTCAGAAGAAGATTTTTTCAATTCATTGGCATTTTGAGCCATTTTTACTACAGTTTCGCTGTTGTGGTTGATATTAGCTGTAATCTCTTCAAGTGCCGCGGCAGTTTCTTCAATACTTGCAGCAGCTTCATTTGATGATTTACTTAAACCATCAACCATATTTGAAAGCCCTTTTGCACTTGTTTGAAGTGTTAAACCATTTGTTTTATTATGAACTAACATTTCATTAATAATATTTGCAAGGGTATTTAAACCTTCAACTGTATTACCTGAAGCATTTGTAATTCTATGTGTAAAATTAAGTTTTTGAAACTGTTCTAAAGCAGTTTTTATCTCATTTAAGTTATTTGAAATATTTGAAGATATAACTTTTAACATCTCATTGAATATTGTTTTTAATTCTTCAAGTTCTTTATTTTCCGTTGAAAGTTTGATTGTATCATCTAGATTTCCAGCTTTAACTTTTTCAACTACATCTTTAACTTCATTGATTAATGCCGCATCATTTTCCATTAAAGTTTTTGTTTTGTTAATATTCTTATTTACAATAGAAGCAAGTTTTGCTATTTCATCTTTAGAAGATTCATCTAAAAGTTCCACAAAAGCTGATTCTCTATTTAAGAAATTAAAGAAATTTTGTAATCCACCGTTAAATTTTGTAAGTGAATTATTAATTGATTTACTTAAAGCAAGGGCAAAAATTATCGCAACTAAAACACTTAATAATCCAATAATTACAAAAATTGTAAAGGAGTTTGAGATTAAAGATGCAGTAGCATTTTGATTTTTCCCAACAACCTTATACGAGGCTTCCGTAAAAAAGTCGATTAAATCTCTCATTGAACCATAATCTTTTAAATACTTATTAAAATAGTATTCTTTAGCTTCTTCATAATTGCCAGCATTGATAAAATCTTTTAATTTAGAAGTGTGTTGTGACGTTAAATTAAAAAATGTATCAAATTCCTCGAATTTGTCTTTTTTGTCAGGCATATCTTTTTCAAGACGAGCTTTAAACTTATCAAACCTTTGTCTAACTTGTTGTAAGTTATCATCAACATCTTTAATTAAATCTTTAGCATTTTCCTTATCTTGCTTATTTATTAGTTGTGACAATGCAACATTTGATTGATATGAATCCCTATCAGCTTCAAGTAAAACTGTAATCCCAGAAAAGTCTTTTTCACTTAATTCTTTTACATTTTTTTCTATATTACTAAGATTATATGATATATATAAACTTAGTAATATAGTGATTGCAATAAGTGTTAAAAAGGCTCCATTTATTTTAAACTTAATTGTCATATGCTAACCCTTTGATTGATTTTTTAGATTCTAACATTAAAAGGTATCAAAAGGATAGCATTTTATTATATTTTAGATATTTTCTAGTTTTTTAAACTCATATATAATATCATTAATAGGTTCACATCCTATAGAAATTCGGATTATTTCTATTGGAAGGTCAATTTTTTTTAAAAAATTATTTCCCTTTTTTGAAGTTATCATATCATAGTGAGCAAGGTATGAATAAGGCATTAAAAGGGTAAACTCAGTTCCAAGACTTGGTCCCTTTGCAAAATTTAGATTATCATAAATCTCTGATAATGGTTTTTTAAAAGTAACAGATACAATCCCTGTGTATGAATTATCATCAATAATTGTTTGTGAGTAGTTTTCTTTATTCTCTTCACTAAAACAGTAATATATCTTATCAATATAAGGACAAGTTTTTAAATATTCAACCAAAGCTTTTGTATTTGAAGAGATTTTTTTAACTCGAGTTTTATACTCTTTTATCTCAAAAGCTAATCTTTGTTTATCTTTTATAAATACAGGTTCACAATGTTTGAAAAACTCTTTAGTCATGTGGGATAAAGTATGCTTTTTGTTTAAAATAATTGCACCCATTAAAACATCAGCATTTCCACAAGCAAATTTTGTAAGGGATTCAACAAAGATATCTGCATAAGATGTTAGGTCTAGATTATATGGTGTTGCAAAGGTTGTATCAATTATTAAGGGGATATTATATTTATCACATAAAGTTCTTAATCTTTTTATATCTACTGTTTTTAAAAGGGGATTTGTTGGGATTTCAGTAATTATTGCACTTACTTGAAATCCATTCTCTTTTAAATACTCTTCAAGTAAATCTAGATTTAAAACATCAGTAAATATTTTTGATTCTTTATAATGGTGATTTACAATATTCATTGTATCCAAATACAACCAACCAAATTGAACTAAAATAGATCTTCCATTATGACTTTGGATTGAGTTTATTGCTCTAATAACTGAATAAATTGCATTCATCCCTGAAGGGGCAAGATAAATATTTTTCTTTGGCTGTTTATAAGCACTTGCAAGTGTAGATATAATAATATCTTCTGCAATATCTTCATCTTCTAATTCTTCTTCATGAAGAGTATTGATTAATCCCAGTTCAAATAGATATTTTTCTGCAAATCTAGAAGATAAGTTACACCCTGAATGTTGAATATAAGTTAAAACCTTTTGAAGCTGTGATGTTCCTTTTTGAACTAAAATAATTCCAAAAGGTTCATCTATATCAATTTTATTATGAATATAGTATTTATCACTTACAAGTTCAACTGCTTTTTGTGAAGATAAAACTACAACCTCATATGAATCAGGAACATTATATTTCTTTTTTAAATATGTTGCCAATTTTTTTAAATAAGGGTGTAAAATAAACCTTGGATAACCACTTTTAATCACTTCTAATATTTCAGGAGTTTGTTCCTCATAATCAATTACATCTTGAATCTTTGGCATAGATACAGATACTGCATGAATATTTTTAGGTGGAAGTGTTTCTCCACAAGAGATATGATTAAAGTAATTTGACATCTATTTTACAGCCTGCTTAATATCTTCTATTAAATCTTCATAGCTTTCTAATCCAATAGAGAATCTAACAGTACCTTCAGCAATTCCAATGGCTTCAAGTTCCTCTTTTGAAAATGAAGCATGGGAAATTTTCGCTGGAATTTCTACCCTTGAATCAGGGCTTCCAAATGAACATTTTTCTCCAAAAATCTTTGTATTTTCAATAAATTTTTCTGCTAATTCTAAACTTTCAAAATCAGCACAAAAAACCCCAGGGATATAATTCATTTGCTCTTTTGCTAAATCATACTGCGGATGTGATTTTAGGGCAGGGTGTGTAACCTTATTAATATAATCTTGGTCTTCTAAAAATTGAGCAATTTTAATTGATACCTTTTCATGTTCTGCCATTCTAACTTTTAGGGTTGGAATACCTAAAGAGATTAAATATACATCCATTGGATTCTGACTTCTACCATGGGCATTTGCATAGTAATGAATCTCATTAGCTAATTCAGCTGTTTTAGCTACAATTGCTCCAGCAACTACTGCCCCATGACCTGAAATATATTTTGTAGTTGAAAATAAAGAAAAATCAGCTCCTAAATCAAGTGGTCTTTGTGAGATAAAAGTAGCCAATGAATTATCAACTGCAAATAGTGCATGGTACTTTTTAGCTAAAAAACTTACTTGTTTTAAATCTATGATTTTAAGACCTGGATTAGTTGGAGATTCACATAAAACTAAGTCAATAGGGTTGTTTGAAAGAATTTTTTCTAATTCATCAAACTCTAAAAAGTCAGCAAAATGAACTGTGATATTGTATTTTTCTTTAAATACTTTTAATAATCTAAATGTTCCACCATAACAATCAGCTTCAACTAAAATATGTGAGTTTGCTTTTAAAACTGTTTCAAAAAGTAGGGCAACAGAAGCAATTCCTGTATGTGTACAAACACAACCAGCTCCACCCTCAACTTCAGTAAATAGGTTTTCTAACATCTCTCTTGTTGGGTTATCACTTCTAGTATAATCATAAATTTTGTCCCCCGATTGTTTTTTTAAATCAAAGGTTCCTGTATTATAAATAGGAAAATGAGATGCCCCTGCAATATCTTCAAAGGGAGCATATTTTGCCAAATGGCTTAGTTTTGTTTCGATTTTTTCTTGCATATATATCCGATTAAGTCCAATTTTTTTTTGGAATTATAGCTTATTTTATATAAGAGTTGAAATTTAAAAAAATTAATTATTATTTAAAATTATAAAATACTATCAAAGTTGTTTAATAAAAGTTATTTATGCTAAAATGGTCATTTATAGATAAAAATTAATTCAAAGAATTCAGTATGCAAAAAAATATAGCTAATCCAAGTAACACCTATAATAGAAACTTGTTTCTTCTATTATTTTTAATTGTTACACTATTAGCTTTCACTGTGTATATTGATATTAAATATAAAAATAATTAATAGAATTGATGATAAAGAACCTATAAAAATAAAACTAATTCTTGGAGAATTAGCACAAGTTATTATGAATATAATAAATAATTCAAAGGATGCTTTACATATAAATAAAATTCAAAATCCAACCATAATAATTGATGTAATAAAAAAAGAAAATAAAGCTATCTTAACAATAGAAGATAATGCAGGTGGTATAAAAGAAGATGTATTACCTCATGTATTTGAACCATATTTTACAACTAAACATCAATCACAAGGTACAGGTCTTGGATTATATATGAGTTTTAATATTGTAAAAGATAGTTTAAAGGGTAATATTTATATTAAAAATACCCAAAGTGGTGCAAAAACTTTTATTGAATTACCAATAGAAAATAACGATTAAAATAAATTGAAAGAAGAGTATTGAAAGAAATATCTATAAAAACAAAAATTGCAACTATCTATTTATTATTTGGTGTAGCTTGGATTTTATTATCTGATGAGATTTTATTTTATTTTATAAAGGATGTTGAACAATTATCGAAAATACAATCTTTCAAAGGTTGGACTTTTATTGTAGTTACTTCTATTTTATTATACTCTCTAGTAAAAAGATATGAAGATGAAAAAAATAGAAATGAAAAAAAGCTTTATGAATCAAAAGAGTATTATATATCATTATTAGAACAAGCTCCATATGCAATAGAAGTGTATAACAAAGAAGGGTTTCAAACATATTTTAATAAAGAATATACAAAGTTTTGGGATATAAAAAAATCAACAACTAAAAATAAATTAAATATAAATAACAATAAAATATTTAAACAAGCAGGTTTATTAGATTTTATTAATAGGTCTTTTAATGGCGAAATAATCGATATTCCTGTGTATTCACATAGTTTAGATTCTATTAATACTAATTTGAAAAATCAAGAAAAATTAGTAAAAACACAAATATATCCAATTAAAAACTCAATGGGAGAAATACAAGATATTGTAATCTCACATATAGATGTAAGTGCCGAAAAAAATGTAAAAAAATTTGAAAATATTTTATCTTTGGTATTTGAAACACTACCAGATATTTTATTTATAATTAAAAAAGATGGAACGATTGTAGATTATAGGTCTAAGAGTAATAATGATTTATATTTACAACCTGATTTTTTTATTAATAAAAAAGTTCAAGATGTACTACCTTTTAATGCTGCTAAATTATTTGAAGAATATCTAGCTAAAACAATTGAAAAAAAAGATATCCAAATTTTTGATTATGAATTAGAAATAGGAAACGAAAGAAAATATTATGAGTCAAGGATGTCACTTCTTGGAGATGATGAACATTTAATGGCTTTAATTAGAGATATTACAGAAGATGTAAAAAGTAAAGAACAATTAAAATTCCAATCCCTTCTTTTAGAACAATCAATTGCTGCAACTAGTGTACTAGATAGTGATGGTAAATTTTGTTATGTAAATGAATCTTACTTAAAACTTTGGGGTTATGAAAATGAAAATCAGATATTAGGGGAATCCCCTGCTAATCATTTTTATGATTCTTCAATGCATAAAAAAATTATAAATGAATTAGAAAAAGACAAAAACAATATTTTTACTTTAGTTGCAAAGAAAAAAGATGAAAGTTTATTTAATATATTAATGGGTGCTAAATTAATAAATATTAAAAATAAAAAGTTTTATATCTCATCATCAATAGACATAAGTGAAAGAGTTGAAATCTCAAAACAGTATGAAACAATTTTTAATAATGTAAGAGAAGGTGTTTTTATATCTGAAATTGATGGGACAATAATTAATGTAAATCCATATATTGAAAGATTATTTGATAAAACAAGATTAGAATTGATAAATTCAAATATAAAAAGTTTTTTAACCACAAAGGATTTAAAAAAGTTAAAAAGAATTTTTCATACATTAAAGTCTAAAAAAGAAGCGCAATTTGAAATAGAACTTATTGGTAAAGAGAATAATATTTTTACCGTATCAATAAATTCTCAAATAATAAATTTTGAAAATAAACAAATTATATATGGGACTCTTAGAGATTTATCTCAAGAAAATGAGAATATGTTGTTATTGGAGCGTTCGAGAAGGATTTTCCAAAATCTTAAAGAGGGTGTAATTATTACAGATGCCAATGGTTATATTACAGAGAGTAATAAGGCATTTAGTGATATTACAGGATATTCTTATCATGATGTTTTATCAAAAAAGATTTCCATAATCAAATCTGATAAGTATGATGAAGATTTTTATAATAAACTATTTTTAGATTTAAAACAAACGGGTAAATGGTCTGGAAAAATTATTAATAAACGAAAAAATAAAGAAGAGTTTACTTCTTTTTTAACATTAAGTGCAATTAAAGACAACAAAGGAAAACTTCAAAATTATATAGGGATATTTACAGATATTTCAGATATCTTAAATTATGAAAAAGAGTTAAGAAAAAAAGATTTAATGCTTTCTCAACAATCAAAGATGGCAATGATGGGTGAGATGATAGGTAATATTGCCCATCAATGGAAACAACCATTAAGTGCTATATCAATGTCAAATGGAATTTTTATGCTAAGTCAAGAAGTAGAAGGCGTAGTAACAAAAGATGAATTAGATAACTCAATAAAAAATATTTCAAATTCAGTGGAATATATGTCCCATACAATAGATGATTTTAGGAACTTTTTTAAACCAGAAAAAAATAAAAAATATTTTAAAACAAAAAAGATATTTGAAAAAACATATACTTTAATGGAAGCACAATTAAAAAATAATTCAATAGAGATAATAAAAAACATAGAAGATATTGAATTAAATACTTTTGAAAATGAACTTCTTCAAGTATTGGTAAATATATTAAAAAATGCAAGGGATGCCTTAGAATCTCAAGATACAAAAAATAAGAAATTAATATTTGTTGATATTTACAAAAAAGAAAAAAATGTATTTATACAAATAAAAGATAGTGCAGGGGGAATTGCAGAAGATATAAAAGATAAAATATTTGATGCATACTTTACAACAAAAGATGAGAGTTTTGGTACAGGTATAGGATTATATATGACAAAACAGATAATAGAAGGTATGAATGGAGAGATAAGTGTATCTAATGAAGAGTATACTTATAAGGATATAAAATACAAAGGTGCACTTTTTACTGTAAGATTAGAAGATTGTATCTAGACTAAATTATCACTTATTTTGTTCAAAGTTAGTGATAATTTGTTTTTCTCTAAAAATCAAATAAGGGTCTTGGTAATAGTTCTCTTGAAAAAAACTATTTCCTAAAGTTAAAAGCAAACCTTTTATATCAGTTTTTTCTAACTCAAACTCTTTATATGTAAAACCTACTTTGGCAAAAGCATTTCTAATTAATTCGTTATTTTGAGAACAAATTATAATACCACTTTTTTTGAGCACTTTTTTTATTAATATTATAAAATCAAAAGAGAGTAAAGAAGGGTTTAAATTTGGTAAAAAAGGATCTAGGAAAACAATATCAAATTTTTTATCCAATTTAGTAATTGTAAACCTTGCATCACCTATTAAAAGTTTTATATGATTATTGCTGTTTTTGTATTCATAGTTTTCATATAAACTTTTTAAAATCTCTTTTTCTTCTTTATTTTTATTTAAACTTTCTGAATGTTTAATAATCACTTTATTTTTATCCAGAGCAGTGATATCAAGTTTGAATTTTTTTTCAAGTTTTATTGCCATAAGGGAGTTTATTCCCATTCCAAAACCAATATCTAATAAAGATATATCTTTTTCTTGAAGTTTCTCTTTTAAATTTGATTGTTCTAAAAAAAGTTTTTTTGCTTGTAGATATGCTCCATTTTTTGGATGATAGTAATCTTTATATATTTTATCCCAAATGGTGATACTTCCATCTTCAAGCTCAAAACTGTTTTGTTTTGTTAAATTTAGTTCTTTTTTTTCTATTAAATCACCTTGTTTAAAACCACTATAAATCATTGATTCATTTATAAACTCTACAAACTGTCCCTTTTGCATATTCCATATTGGGGCTATTAGGTCACAAGTAGGAGTATCTGTTGAGGTTCTTACAATTGGAATATTAGAAGGGATATTTCTAATTAAAAAAATTAATTCTTCAGCATATTCGTATTCATTAAAAGTTTTAAAAACCTCTTTTTCATACTCTTTTTCTAAAGCAGTATTTTTTATAATATGTAGATTGTGTATTTTTATTCCATCAACCTTCTCTTTACAAACTATTTTAACAGTATTTAGCCAATCTTTTCTACTCTCATTTTTGAATCCAACTATTATATGAGCAAAGATTTTGATACCATATCTCTTTAAATCTCTTATAGCTTTTATTGTTTGTTTTGAATCGTGACCTCTATTAATATCTTTTAAGGTCTTGTCATTTAATGTCTGAACTCCCAAATCCACATAAACATCAATTTGCTTATTTAGTTCTAGAAGATATTCTAATGTTGATTTATTTAAGCAATCAGGTCTAGTCCCTATACTAATTGCTTTAAAATTGTAAAGTTCTAGAAGTTTTGAATAGCTTTCTTTTTGTTTTATAACAGAGGTAAATGTTCCTGTATATGCTTGAATATAAAGCATAAACTCCTTTGCTTTATATCTTTTTTGTGAAAACTCTATGGCATTTTTTATTTGAGTTTCTACATCTTTTGCATCTAGAATCTGAGCAGCCCTAGCTCCATCTTGGGGACAAAATGAGCAACCTCCATTATTGTTTTCATCTCTATTTGGACACCCTAAATCTAAATCTACAGGAATAGTATGAAGTGTAGTATTATAATTTTTTTTCATATAGCTTTTAAATGTGAAGTAGGGTTGGTCTATCATTTATTTCCTTTGGAGGAATTATATTTGCATTTAGATTAAAAAAGTAAAGTAATCAAAGTTAAATAAGGTTTATTTAACTTAATTTGATAAATTCAAAAGAAAAAAGTATAAGTATGAAATTAGATGAATTAAAACTTGAAGTAGACTATTTTCAATTTGATAAAAAGTTTTATGAAAAAGTTAATGCAACACCTTTAAATAATCCTTTCTTAATAAGTTACAGTAAAAACGCATGTGATTTAATCAATTTAGATTACGAAGAATGTGAAACCAAAGATTTTGTAAAATTTATTAATGGTCAAAAAGTTTTAGAAGGTAGTATCCCTTTTGCAATGGCATATGCAGGTCATCAGTTTGGATATTTTGTTCCACAGCTTGGTGATGGAAGAGCTATAAATCTTGGACATATAAATAATTGGCATCTTCAAACAAAAGGCTCAGGGCTTACAAAGTATTCAAGACAAGGAGATGGAAGAGCAGTTTTAAGGTCATCTATTAGAGAATATATTATAAGTGAAGCAATGAACGCTCTAGAAATCCCTACAACAAGAGCCTTAGCCTTAATTGGTTCAAGTCATGAAGTTTATAGAGATTATATGGAAAAAGAAACAGGTGCAATTGTTTTAAGATTATCTCCTTCTTGGGTTAGAATAGGAACCTTTGAGTTTTTCTCAAGAGGACGTGAACCTGAAAAAAATCTAAAACAATTAGCTAATTATGTGATTAATCAATCATATCCACACCTAAAAAATGATGAGAATAAATACGAGAAGATGTATTTTGAATTAGTGGATAAAAGTGCAAAACTATTGGCTCAATGGATGGCATATGGCTTTCAACATGGGGTTATAAACACTGATAACTTTTCAATTGCAGGACTTACTATTGATTATGGACCATTTGCTTTTATGGATCAGTTCTCAAAACATTCTATTTGTAATCATACAGATATGGAAGGAAGATATTCATATAACAATCAGCCAGAAGTTGCTAGATGGAACTTAGAAGTATTGGCTTTTGTTTTGGGTAAAATTTGCAATTTTCAAAAACTAATGTCATATTTAAAAACATTTATGTCTAAACAGCAAGAAGAGTATTTAAAAATAATGAATGAAAGATTGGGTTTAGATATAAAGTTAAGTGATGATGAAAACTTAGATTTGATGATTACTTTACTTGAGGCTTTAGAAGAAGCAAAGATAGATTATAATTGTTTTTTTTACGAACTTACAAAACTAGAAAACTTTGATAATATCTCATCAATTTTGGATATAGCTGTATTTAGGGCTCCTCTAGAAAGCTGGTTTGAGAAATACAAAGAAGCAATAAAAATACAAAAACAAGATTTTTCAAAAATGAAAAAGCTTATGAAAAAAACTAATCCTAAGTTTATAATTAAAAACTACATGCTCCAAGAAGCTATAGAAAAAGCTCAAGAGGGTGATTTCTCTTTAGTAAATGATTTATTAAAAATCGCCCAAAACCCTTTTTCTGAACATAAAGAGTTTGAAAGATATGCAAAACCAACACCCCTTGACTACTCAAATATAAAACTTAGTTGTTCCTCTTAAAAGGCAGTATATCTTTTTATCTGTTTCAACTGACTACTGGTCAGTATTAATATATCATTAAGTTTTGATTGATATAATTCAACATAAATTGACCGACGGTCAGTCAAAAAGTTATATGGTTAATTATTTGTAACCCAAAGGAGGTACTATATTGAGTCCTAGAAAAATTAATAAAGAAGAAAAAAGAAGAGAAGTAGCTTTATCATGCCGTGAACTTATATATGAAGTTGGAATGAAAAATCTTACCGTTGCTCAGGTAGCAAAAGCTGCTGGAATTGGGAAAGGAACAATCTATGAATATTTTGAAAACAAAGATGATATTATTTTCCAAATTATAAATATTCATATTGAAGAACATCATAGAAAGTTTTTAAAAGAGGTAGAAAAACTTACAACAATAAGGGAAAAAATTGAACTTTTTTTTGAGTTTGTATTAAGTGATGACCCTGAATTAGTAAAAAAGTTTAATGGCTATAAAGAGTTTCTCTCTATCGTGTTATCAGACGATAATCTTTCAATGAAAGAATTTAATTGTAATAAAAATGAGTTTTTTCGAGTTGAACTTGAAAAAATTTTTGCTGAAGGTATAGAAAGTGGAGAATTAAAAGAGGAATCACTTGATTTAGCTGATGGAATATTAACTTATCAAAAGGGGTTAACTATTAGAAAAATGAGTCAAGCTAATTATGATGCAAAGGAAGATTTTGAAAAGTTTATAAATACGATTTTCAAATTAATAGAGGTAGATAAATGATTCCATCAAAATATCAAAGAGTAGTTTTTGCTTTTTTTATGTCTTCTCTGATGAGTTTTTTAATGAGTGGAGTGATTACTTTTATAAACTTAGGTTTTATTGATGGTTTTGTTTCATTATGGTTAGAAGCATATTGGAAAGCTTTTATTGTAGCTTTCCCAATAATATTTGTTGTTGCACCTTTTGTGCATAAACTTACAAATATGGTAATAAAAAAGAATTAATACAAGGAAAAAAAATGAGAAAGAGTTTAGTGTTTTTATTAATTGTTCCATTTTCATTATTTGGTGAAAATCTTTTACAGTTAATAGAATTATCAAAAAATAATAAGATGATTGATTCATCTAGAATAGGTATAGAAAGTACTAAAGATACTTATGATAGTGTTAAAAGTTCTTATATGCCACAAATAAATCTTGGGGGAAGTTATAGATATAACACAAAAGAGACTTCAGGAATGCCAGAAAAAACTGCAAGTATTCAAGGAAGTTTAGATTATGTTATCTATGATGGAGGAAAAAAAGGTAACACATTTGATTACTATGATTCTACAATCAAAAGTTCAACTAAGAGTTTAGAAGATTTGACAAATCAAACTGCTTTACAAGTTGTAAGTTATTATTACAATTATCTTTCATATATTGCACAAAAAGAGACAAAACTTCAAGAGATTGAACAGTTACAAGCTCAATATAGTAGATTAAAAAAATTTTTAGATGCTGGTACTACAACTGAAGACGAGGTTCAAAAAATAATATCAAATATCGAAATTGCAAATGTAGAGTTACATGAGTTGGAATTAAATATTCAAACAATTACTCATAACTTAGAATATATTTTAGGTCAATCTGTAACTATTGAAAATGGTTCAAGTGTTAAAGAATATGAATCAAAAGAACTTAAACTAAGAGCAGATATTAAAGCTTTAGAATATCAATTAGAAGCATTAAAATCAAATGCAAAAGCAACAAAAAGTGGAAATCTACCAACTGTAAGTTTTAATAACACACTTTCATATAGTGATTATGATTATGACAATGGCGGAAGTTTAAGTACAGCTTCTGATGATTATGAAAGAAATCTTTCAACAATTAATTTATCTTGGAACATTTTTGATTTTGGTGCAACAAATAAATCATATGAAGCGGCATACAAACAATACTTAGCTTTAAAATCACAATATGAATATGAAAAAAATAAAGCTAATGTAGATTTAAAACTAGCAAAAAGAGCTTTTGAAATTGGTAAATTAAAAATTGAATCAGCAAAAGCTGGATTAAAAGCAGCAAATAGTGCATACGACTTAATTAAAGCACAATATGAAAATGGAATAGTTGATAATATTTCATATCTACAAGCATTAACAGAAAAATATAGTGCAGAAAGTTCATTAAAAGTTGCATTATATGATTTAGAAGTAAGAAAAGCAAACATAATTTATTATAGTGGTGAAACGCTAGAGGAGTATATCAAATGATAATGATTAAAAATTTATTTATAGGTTCAGCAATAACATTTATTGCACTTTCAACAAATATGAATGCAGCAGGAGCTCCAGCTGGACAACAAATGCCAGCTCCTAAAGCGGATGTATATGTTGTACCTGAAGCTTCAAATTTTGCAATTAGTTTAAAATATCCTGCTTCTATTGAACCATTAAGTCAAGCTGTTGTTTATTCAAGGGTTTTAGGTGTTTTGGAAGCAATGCATTTTAATGAAGGTGAAAAAGTAAAAAAAGGACAAGAGTTATTTACAATTGAAGATGATATCTATCAAGCTCAGGTTGATGCCGCTCAAGCTTCACTTAAAATGGCAGAAGCAACTTTAGAAAATGCAACTAGAAGCTGGGAAAGAATAAAAAAACTATATAAAAGTAAAGCTGTTACTACAGAACAAAGAGATACAACATTATCAGCTTATCAAAATGCTTTAGCATCTGTTTCAGCTGCAAAAGCACAATTAAAACAAGCAAAAATTAATTTAGATTATACAAAAGTAAAAGCTCCAATTTCAGGAGTTACTGGATTAAAAGCAGTTGATTTAGGTAACTTAGTTACATCAAATCCTCCTATGGCACTTGTTACAATTACTCAAAATGATAAAGTTTATTTAGATTTTTCTATGCCAATGAGTGATTATATAAATATTAAAAATGGTTTATGGACATTACCTGAAAATGGGAAAATTGAAGTAGATGTTATCTTAAATGGAAAACCATCAGGAGTAAAGGGTTTCGTTGATTTTATTGATGTAAACACAAATGAAAATACATCAACTGTAAAAATGAGAGCAATCGTTGATAACACAGAACAAAAGCTTATGGCTGGAAGCTTTGCAAGAGTTGCCTTAAGTGGTATTGTACAAAAAAATGTAATAACAGTTCCTCAAAAAGCAGTTTTACAAAATCCTATGGGAACAATTGTAATGGTTGATGAGGGTGGTAAAGTTGGAGTTAGACCAATAGTACCAGGAAAAGAGAGTGGCGATAAATATATTGTTGCTGGTGGTATGGTAAAAAGTGGAGATAGAGTATTCGTAAATAATTTCTTTAGAATTAAGCCAGGAAATCCAGTAACTGTTGACAAAGTTATAAACGAACAAGGTAAATAAATATGTTTTCAAAGTTTTTTATTAATAGACCAATTTTCGCAACAGTTGTGTCTATTATAATTATTCTTGCAGGTTTAATATCTATAAATATTTTACCTGTAAAAGAGTACCCAGCTGTTACTCCACCACAAATTAATGTGAGTGCAACTTATCCAGGAGCTGATGCAAGTACACTTTCAAGTACTGTTGCTCCAGTTTTAGAGAATGCTATTAATGGTGTAGATAATATGACATATATGTCTACAACTGCTTCTCCAAGTGGTGTTTTAAGTATGAGTATTATATTTGCAGTTGGTACTGATGTTGACCAAGCAAAAGTTGATGTAAACAATAGAGTTCAATTAGCACTTAGCTCACTTCCTAGTGAAGTGCAAAGACAGGGTATCTCTGTTGCTGAAAGATCTCCTGATATGTTAAAAGTTTTAGCATTTACATCTAAAGAATCAGTTCACGACACAACATGGATTTCAAATTATTTAACTGTAAATGTATTAGATGATATTAAAAGAATTAAAGGTATTGGTGAAGCTAGAGTATTTGGTTCTAAAGATTATGCTATTAGAGTATTAATCGACCCAGAAAAATTAAAGTTTTATGATATAAGTCCAGCAGAAGTTAGATCAATTATTTCTGAGCAAAATAATCAATACTCAACAGGTAGTGTTGGAGCTGCACCAATTGAAAATGTAACTCCTTTTACTTATTCTGTTTCAACAGAAGGGCGACTTAAAAATGTTGCAGAGTTTAAAGAGATAATTGTTAGATCAAATGCTGATGGTTCAACACTTAAGTTAAAAGATATTGCAAAAGTTGAGTTAGGTTCAGATTCAACATATACAAATGGTAAATATTCTGGTGAACCTATGATTCCAGTTGGTATTTTCTTAGCTCCTGGTGCAAATGCTCTTGAAGTTTCTGCAGCACTAACTGAAACTTTAAATGAAATCTCTGCAAATTTTCCAGAAGATTTAGAATATCAAGTTCCCTATGATGCAACACTTTTTGTTGACCAATCAATTAAAGAGGTTGTTAAAACATTACTTGAAGCAATTGTATTTGTAATTATTTTAATTTATTTATTCTTAGGTAATTTTAGAGCAACGATTATTCCAGTTCTTGCTATTCCTGTTTCAGTTATTGGTACTTTTGCAGGACTTTATGCAGCAGGGTTTTCTATTAACCTACTTACACTATTTGGTATGATTCTAGCCATTGGTTTGGTTGTTGATGATGCCATTATTGTAATTGAAAATGTTGAAAGAAACTTAAGAACTAAAAATGATATTTCTGTAAAAGATGCAACTATTGATGCGATGAAAGAGTTAACTACTCCACTTGTAGCAATTATTCTTGTTTTATCTGCTGTATTTATCCCTGCAGCACTTACTGGTGGATTTAGTGGGGTTATGTATAAACAGTTTGCCATAACTATTGTAATGGCCGTAGTTATTTCAGGACTTGTTGCCTTGACTTTAACTCCTGCATTATGTGCAATATTTTTGCGAAAACATGAACCAGAACCAATTTGGCCTATTAGAAAATTCAATGAGTTTTTTGATTGGTCTACGAAGATATTTATTGGTATTACAAAACAAACTATTAGATTATGGTTCTTCTCATTGGCATTGTTTGGTATTTTATTATATGCAACATATTCAATTATGCAAAAAACACCAGGGGGACTTGTACCAACTGAAGATAAAGGTGTTTTAATGGTATTTGCTTATGCTATGCCTTCAACCTCTTTAGGTGAAACTGCAAAAATAACAGATGGTATTGAACAGCAATTATTAGCTGATAAAGAGATTATTTCAACTGGTAATATAACAGGACTTGATATTGCAACATTTGCTTATAAAACAGATGCAGCACTTATGTTTGCAAGATTAAAACCATGGGATGAAAGACCCTTACCAAATCAAAATTCTCAAGCAATTGCAGGAAGATTGATGGGGCAATTTATGGCTACAAGTAAAGAAGCCTTTGTATTGCCTGTAAATCCACCTCCAATCATGGGTATGAGTACAACTGGTGGTTTTGAAATGTGGATTCAAGATAGAACAGGTGGAGACTTAGCAACACTAAATAAATTTACACAAGATATTATTGCAAAAGCAAGTGCAGATCCTAGGTTAACTGGTGTTAGAACAACATTAAATACAAATGTTCCAAAGTATATGCTAAATATTGATAAAGATAAAGCAAAAGCTATGAATGTATCTTTTGATTCTATTTTTAGTGTTATTCAGAACACTTATGGTCAAGGTTATATCAATGACTTCAATCTATATGGCAGAACATTCCATGTAAATATTCAGTCTGAATCACAATATAGAGCAACAAAAGAACAATTTAAAAATACTTTTGTTAAATCTGCAACAAATAATTATGTTCCATTAAGTGAATTAATTACCCTTGATAGAACTGTAAACGCAAGTGTTATTCAAAGATTTAATATGTTTAATGCAGCAAAAGTAACAGGATCTCCAGCATTTGGATTTGCATCAAGTGATGCAACTAGTGCAATTGAAGAGATAGCAAGTGAAATTTTACCTGAAGGTTATACTATTGCTTGGTCAGGTACAACATATCAAGAGAAAAAATTAGAAACTGAAGGTGATTTAACAGCAGTTTATGCAGCTGTATTTGTATTCTTAATTCTAGCTGCACTTTATGAGAGTTGGAGTATTCCACTTGCAGTTATTATCTCTATCCCTTTCGCAATTTTTGGTGCGGCATTAGCTGTAATGTTAAGGGGATTAGAAGCAGATATTTATTTCCAAGTAGGACTTATTACTCTTGTTGGATTAAGTGCTAAAAATGCAATTTTGATTGTAGAGTTTGCAATGGATAAATTGAAATCAGGTATGAGTTTATTTGATGCGACAATTGAAGCCTCAAGACTTAGATTTAGACCTATTGTAATGACATCACTAGCATTTATAGTTGGTACTTTACCACTTGCTTTAAGTAGTGGTGCAGGTAGTGCAAGTAGACATATTATTGGTACGACTGTTGTTGGTGGTATGATTGCTGCAGTTGTAATTGGAGTTTTATTTATTCCATTATTCTTCTTTGGAGTACTTAAAATTAAAGAAAAACTTAGTTTTAAAAAAGATAAATAGGGTTTTCCCTATTTATTTTGAAAGCCTTGGTAATTAAATCCTGTTGAACTATCACCAGATTCTTTCTTTTTTTCTTGTTTTTTTGATGGGACATTTTCAATCCCTTTAAAGGTGTCAAACCATTTTAACTCTTCTGGGGCATCTGCTTCAAATTTTGATTTTTTGGGTGATTTAAAATCCATTTTTCCTGATGAAAAATTTACTTTTGTAAACCCTATATAGATAAAGATAATAATTGCAACACCTACTAATATTTTAAACAAAATATCTAAAAATAGTCTTGCCTGAGTTTTTTTCTTTTGAATTTTTTCATTTTTTGCCATAAAATAATTATACTAAAAAATTTAACTTTTGTTATAATAAACAATGAAAAGTTTACAAAAAGAGTTTAATCTAAGAAAAAAAAATCGAGGTTTTCATCTAATCACAGATGAAATACTTTTAAATCTTCCAGAAATAAAAGATTTTGAAATAGGAACATTAAATCTATTTATAAAACATACAAGTGCAAGTTTGACTATAAATGAAAACTGTGACCCAACAGTTAGAAGTGATATGGAAAATTTTATAAATGATGTTGTCTCAAATAAATCATACTTTAAACATACCTATGAGGGTGATGATGATATGCCTGCACATATAAAATCTTCACTGTTTGGAGTAAGTTTAACAATTCCAATTACAAATGGGCAACTTAATATGGGAACTTGGCAAGGGATTTATTTAGGTGAACATAGAGATTTTGGTGGTAGTAGAAAGATTGTTTCTACTATTATTGGAAAATAATTGGAAAATAAAGACCACTTTTGAAAAGTTTGGTCTAATTTTACAACACCATATTTATAAGCTTTGATGCTTCTTTCATAGTTAATCCAGATTTTGAGCAAGCATCTTCAATCTTTTCTCTTTTATTTAGTAGTTTTAGAAAAACTATATATTTATATTCCATAGTTAGTATGGTCAATTTTATCCTTTATTGTATTTGTGAATAGATCCTTTAAATACTAAATCAGAGTATTTTAATGTATCTATCTTTTCATATTTAAACCCAAACTTTATCATCTCTTTTTTAAATTTTGAATGATTGCCTCTGCTTGGGTCAACTATTATTACTTCACATGTTTTATTTGCATATTGGTTAATAAAATGAGAAAGTGTTTCTCCATGATTTTGTTGGTAAAGTAAATCGCTTCCGATTATTAAATCAAATTTTCCAATATTATTTAAAACTTTGTCTTCCCAATTTAATCTATAAAAAGGAATCTCTTTATCGTTGTTTAAATCTGAGTTTCTTAAAAGAAAAGCTTTTACTTCAGGGTGATAGTCTGTTGCAGTAATATCTTGTTGTAAATGATTTAAAAGTAAACTACTTAAACCAATACCACAACCAACCTCAAGAATTCTTTTTGCGCCTGTGTCTAATTGATAAATATAGTTAGCTAAAATATAACTTGATGGCCATAAGACTCCAAATAAAGCCCAAGTTGCAGAATTGATTCCTAAGTCTTGAGCTTCATTGTTTTTATCATGAAATTGTTGGGTGTCTTTAAGTGTTTTTAAATGTATATCTACATTGTCAAATACTATTGTTTGATACTTATATCGTATATTAGACAAATAATTATCGAGTTTCTACACTCGTTGCATGTTCACCTTTTTGGTTTACACCAATATTAAAAGCAACTTTTTGTCCATCTGTAAGTGAAGATTTTCCATAACCTCTGTTATTAATTTCAGTATGGTGTACGAATATATCTTTGCTATTATCTTCTAATTGGATAAATCCAAAACCTTTATCATTATTGAACCATTTTACAGTTCCATTGTATCTATTTGACATAGAAATCCTTTTGTATGTATTTACTTCATAGTTGAAGTTTTAGTAAAGTTTAAACCAGATTTTAAATATTTTGAGAGATAAGTGTCAACGTAGATGTTAATAAAAAGCAAACAATGTAAATAAGACTAAATTTTCTTTAAGTTCTGACATAATAACTGAAATAAATAAAAATAGCAAGGGCACTTAAATTTTATTTATATATCTTCTATGATAATTGATAATTGATTAAACAATATACAACAAAATCTACCAAGTAACTATTAAAAAGATATACTCTTTAAAGAGCTTATTTTTATCTTTTTTGACTTAAAACTTAACTAATATTTTCTGCAGCTCAATCCTTAGGAGCTGCATGAATGGAAACACAATTCAATATTAAATATGCTTTAAAAAAAGCAAATGCATTTCAAAAATCTGGTTTATTAACTCTAGCAATAGAAAAATATAAATATATATTAAAAAAAGATGATTCAAGTTTTGAAGCTTATTTTAAATTAGGTGATTGTTTTAGGATAAATAAAGACTATAACAATGCGCTTATGTATTTAAAAAAAGCGACTAAAATAAATAATAAGTGTTATATATGCCATTTCAAAATGTCACAAATCTATGAAAAACTTTCTAAATATGAATTTTCGCTTTTCCATTTAGAAAAAGTGACAAAAATTTGTCCTGACTTTTATGATGCATTGTATTCAATAGCGCAATGTTATAGAAAAATGAAGAATGAAAACAAAATGACAGAGTTTCTTAACAAAACAATAGAAAAAATTCCTGAACATCCAGGTGCAAATCATTTATTGGCCTCTTTGAATAAAGAAACAAATAGTGATTATTCATCTGAGTATGCAAGAGATCTTTTTGATAGGTATGCAGATTATTTTGAAGAGCATTTAGTAAATTCATTAAAGTATAAAGTTCCAAATATTATAAAAGAAAAATTAAAACCTTTAAACCTATCAAATAATTCAAAAGTTTTAGATCTTGGGTGTGGAACAGGACTAATGGGGAAAACTATTGTTGATATTTTCCCGAATTTAGTTGGTGTTGATATATCTTCAAAAATGATAAATGAAACTAGAAAAAAAGAGATTTATAACAAACTTTATACTAATGATATCAATGATTTTCTTTTTAAGAATTTAGATTATTTTGATTTAATTATTGCTGCTGATGTTTTTATTTATTTAGGAGAACTAGAAAATATTTTTACTTGTGTAAAAAAATCTTTAAATAAAAATGGTTACTTCATCTTTACTACCGAGATTCTTAATAACGTAAACAAAGAAAATTATCAATTAGCTAAAACAGGTAGGTTTTCCCATAGTATTAAATATATTGAGTCTTTAATTAAAAAGTCTGAGTTTGAGCTAATAAATAAAGAAGAGATAATTTTACGAGAAGAAAATAAAATTGGTCAAAAAGGTATAGTTTTTACATTAAAATCTATTTCTTACTTTAAATAATAAAATAGAATTTAATAATCTACTTTAAGTTAGTGCTATAACACCACGTCCCAATTTTATATATCCTTGGTGTTCAAGTTTTTTAAGATTTCTACTAACTGTTTCTCTTGTTACTCCAATAATAGAAGCAATTTTATCATGGGTGATTTTTATTGTGTCTCTACCTTGAACATATAGCCAATTCAATAATCTTTGTTCAATTGTAGTAAATTTAACATCTGTAATGAGTGCTATAAGTGAGTTTAATCTTTTACCAAAAATATCCATTTTAAATTCACGAAAAGACGGTGAAGTATTAATAAGCCATAAGACTGTATCTTTTGGAAGTAACCATCCCTCAATTGGGGTAATAGTTTGTGCTGTTGCAAGGGTTTTAGATGAACTTATTGTACTAAATAAATTTACAATACATTGGCTACCACTATTTAATTCATAAAGTGTCATCTCCTCAACACCTATTTCCTTGGGCTGAATATAAACTTTTACTGTTCCACTTTTTAAAAATAATACATCGTTACAAATATCTCCTGCATAATATAATATTTGCTCACTTGGTATCATAATAGTTTTTGCATCTTGAATTACTTTTTTTTCTTCTTCCTTGCTTAAACCATCAAAACAGTGATAATCTAAAAGTTCCATATGTATCCTTTTTTTCATTATAATTGTTACACAAAGCTTTTTATAGCATTATTAATTTATTACCATTTTTATTTTAATTCTCCTAAACTTCTAATATACATTGCAATAGATTTCATTTGAACTGTTGTTAATCTGCCTTTAAAACTAGGCATTGTTCCAATAACACCTTTTTTACCATTAAGTAATACAGTTATAACTAAATCATCTGTATAACTTTTAATATTTGGTGCTATATAATTAATACCTTCTCCATTTTCTCCATGGCATGAGGCACATTTATCCCATATTTTTGGTTTTGTCTCTTTTAATCCTTTTGAGACATATTGAGCCACTTCATCTGTATTACTCGCATTAATGAGATGTGAAGGCATCCCTGAAGGATATAAGCTTATAAAATTGTTTGCACCATTTTTGATTGCATAACTAACTGATTTTTTTGATATTCTTTTTGTATGATTATGGGCTTTTTCATTATTCCCTTTTCCATCTTGACCATGACATGAAGTACAATAAACCATATAAAGATTTTTTCCAGTTTTAAGTATTTGTGTCTCAGCAGTTTTCTTCTGTAGTATTTCTATTTTTTCTTTAGGATATTTATTAAAATACATTAAGTTAACTACTGTATATACTTTTGTTATTAATAATGTAACGATTATAGTAACTCCACTTATAATTATATATTTCATCTATTTCTCCTTTTATCTCTATTTGAAACTATATCTACTAATAAAATTTTTTTATGTGATGCTAATCACAAACCAAAAGAGATTTTTTGATTAAGATTAGTTAAAAAAAGGAGTATTTATGAAATTATTATTAATGGTGTTGATTGTCATAAATTTATATGGAGATGAGTATTTTGAATTGGTTTTAAAAGCTTATAAAAATGGTTTAAGACCAGCACCAAGTAATCTTAAATCATTATTGTATGAATTAAAATTGGAACAAGCTGATATATCAAAACAGAAAGTTTTACTTGGTAAGAAACTTTTTTTCGAAAAAGAATTATCAAAAAGTAGAGATATAAGTTGCGCTTCTTGTCACAGTTTTAGTAAGGGTGGAGCCGATTCTATTCCCACAGCAATAGGATATAAAGGTTTAAAAAACCCTTTTCATTTAAATACACCAACTGTTTTAAATACAGCTTTTTCCAAACGTTTATTTTGGGATGGAAGAGAAAAAACTTTAAAAGAACAGGCAAAAGGTCCTTTGCAAGCTCCATTTGAAATGGCAATAACACCTAAATTGGCTGTTCAACGAATAAAAGAAAAAGTACCTTATCAACAACTTTTTAAAAATGCATTTGGAAGTGAAGAAATAACTTTTGATAAGATTGCAAAAGCAATATCAATTTATGAAAAAACCTTGCTTACAAAGAGTCGATATGATAATTTTTTAACTGGTGACAAAAATGCATTAAGTAAAAATGAAAAAGAGGGCTTATCTTTATTTATTACAAAAGGATGTGCAGGCTGTCACAATGGTATAGCCCTTGGAGGACAAGAGTTAAGAAAATTTCCTTTAACATATCATACTATATGGAGTTTATCTACGCCAAACCATATCGAACAGATTAAGAAAAACTATTTTGATACATTATCCTTGTTAAATAATATGAATATTTACACAGATAAACAGAAAATAGAGTATCTAAAATCTTCAATGGGTAGTAAGAATTATAAATTAATTAATGAAGGTTTTTTTAATCATGTCAAAGAAGAAGAGAAATCAAAGATTCTCACTTCCTCGGCATGTACGTCTTGCCATTTAAGTAATTCAACTGAACTAAAAAGAGATTTATCTACAAAAATATCATTTCCCTTTGAGAATAAAGGAGGTTTTTTAGGTTTAAGAAGTAAAGAAAAGTATTTTAGAGTTCCTTTATTACGAAATATTGTTCAAACAAAACCATATTTTCATAATGGCAGTGTAGATAAGCTTGAAGAGGTTATTAAAATTATGGGTATTCATCAAACTAGAAATAATTTAAGTAATAATGAGATAAATAAGATTATTTCATTTTTAAAATCAGTTGATGGTACAATAGTAGAATATATAAAATAGGAACAATTATGCAAGAATTTTTAAATGAAACAGAGATAATTGATTATTCTGATATAGGTATAAAAAAACTTGCTTTTCAATTATCCAAAGGCTTATCTAAACATGAAATAGTAAAAAAATCTTTCGAATATGTTAGAGATGAAATTAGACATAGTGGTGATCATAAAGATAATCAAACTACATTAAAAGCAAGTGACGTATTGAAATATAAAACTGGATGGTGTTATTCTAAATCACACCTTTTAGCTGCAATTTTAAGAGCTAATAATATTCCATGTGCATTAGTTTACCAACGATTAAAATTGAACGATGATGGAAGTGGAGATAAATTCTGTTTACATGGCTTAAATGCTGTTTATTTTGAAGAATATGGATGGTTTAGAATTGATGCAAGAGGAAATAAAAAAGGTGTTAATGCACAATTTGATTTTCCTACTGAGAAATTGGCATTTCAAATTAGATTTAAAGGTGAACTTGATATTCCAAAATTATATGCTTCGCCAGTTGGTGAAGTTGTAAAAGTTTTAAGTAGCTACAAAAGTTATAAAGATGTTATCAATAATTTGCCAGATACACTTGTAATGTAAAATGGCATTACAAGTGTAGATGAGGTGATTAGTTTAACAAAGCCAAGTCAGCTGGACTTATTGTATTCACTTCTGTAATACTTTCAAATGGCAGTCCTACTTTATCATGAACTCTTTTTACCGCTTGGGCATTAGAAGCCATATTAAGACAGAATGCTTTTCCATCTTCAAAACCTACGTGAATTCGAAGAGATATAACACCTTCTTGTGCACATGCCTCTTCATACTTTTTATAAAAACTTTCCATTTGTGCAGGTGTGATGCCAGCTGGAAAAGTTTCACTATTTTTATCATGTGTATCTATGAAAAACTTTAGTTGATCCATTGTAGTTCCTTTTTTTATTTAATAATTAGTTTTAGATGTACATCAGAATAATTGTAGAAAAAAATAAGTATTTAATCTGTGATTGAAATCACAATAGAAAGTTAACCCTTGACTTTTGTACTAAGTTGTGCCATAATTCTACTATGACAAATAAATCAATGAAAAATAGTATCGGTAGACCAAAAACTTTTGAGAAAGAAGATGTAATCAAGTTAGCTATGAATCACTTTTGGGAACATGGTTACGAAGGAACAAATCTAGATGATTTATTAGTTGCAATGGGGATTAAAAAAAGTAGCTTTTATAGAACTTTTAAATCTAAAGAAGAGGTGTTTTTTCTTTCACTTGAACTTTATAAAAAAGAAACTTTTTTACTTTTAGAGCAGTTGAAATCCCAAATAGGAGTAAAAGAGACTTTAGTCTATATTATAAAGTGTGATATTGAAGAATCAAAGGAATTAGGCAGATTAAAAGGTTGTTTACTTATTGATTGTGGTAAAGAATCTTATAAAAAGTTTGGAATTATAAGTAATTATATAAAGAAAGAGATGAATAGTTTTGTTGAATTTTTTACAGAGTTTGTAGAAGAGGGTCAAAAAAATGGCAATATTAAAAACAAACTTGATTCAAAACTATTAGCTGTAAGATATCTAACTTTGTATACAGGTATTATCTCTTCCTTACAAGCAGGAATTGATTTTAATGTTGTAGATGATCTATTAATTTTTGTGGAAGAATTAATGGATTAATTTTTTTTGTTTAATTTTGTACCAAGTAGTACCATAAAGGAAAAATTATGAAAAATGTTTTAGTTATTGTTGCTAACCCAAAAGAAGACAGTTTATCATTTGCCATAGCAAATAGGGTAAAAAAAGTAAATGAAGATATTAAAAATAGTGTTGAGATACTTGATTTATATAAAGATGAAAAAAGACAAGATTTTTTTATATATGAAGAAAATGCCTTTCATTTTGAACCAACAAAGGAGATGTTATATTATCAAGAAAAGATAAAAAAGGCTGATGAGATAGTAATAGTCTTTCCTTATTGGTGGGGAAGTATGCCTGCAATATTAAAGAATTTTTTTGACTGGAATCTTTCTGCTGGATTTGCATACACATATGAAAAAGGGACTCCTAAAGGGCTCTTAAAAGGGAAAGATGTAAAAGTATATACTACAACAGGGGCTCCTAAGTTTTTTTATTTTTTAAATGGAGCAAATAGAAGACTTAAAAAAATGTTTAAAGATCAAATCATAGAATTTTGTGCTATGAATTTAAAAGAATTTAATATTTTTGGTGGAATTGATAGTGGCTTTAAAGGTGCGCAAAAAATTCTTGATAGTATAAAGGCTTAGAAATTTAATCAATCTAGATAATCAAATAGATTAGAAGGAGCCTTTTCTTTAAAAGGAGAAATTAATTTATAGGCTTCTTTTATATACCAATCATAGTTTAGATTTTTAAAACTAAAATCTTTCCTATCATTGCATATATTAACTAGAAAACCAACATTTATACCTATGATTCTCTCTTCATTATCGTTTTTTAAAGGTGGTAAGGTTTTTTTTAAGGCTTTCCCATTAGTAGAGATATAGTATCTTATGGTATTTTGTAAATTTTCATATTCTTTTTTTGTTGTAGAATTTTCTTCTAAAACAAGTTTAATACCCCTTGATGCTTTATAATTTAACATAAAATCAAAGGGGTCATTATGATTTAAAATAGTTTCTTCAATAGGAATATTTTTTATCAAATATGCTTCAACTGCTTTTTGAACCACTAAACTTGAATGGTTTTGATGCCATTCAAGGCTATCTTTATATGCTCCAATTTTTTTAACACCACCATCTTTTTTTAGGGCAATATAATTGTTTACATCTCTAATCCAAATTTTTTCATAAAAATTTTCTTCTAAACCCATACCTGTAATATCTTCCCACTCTTTTAAGATACTAAAGAAAAGCTCTTTATCTTTTTTGGGCACCTTTAAAGTTAAACCATCTGTATTTGCTTGAATTAAAAGTATTGAATCAATTTTAAGTTTTAGCATCTCAGAAAGTAAACAAAGCATCAATTGACCATTTAATGTAATAGTTATAGTCATTTTATAATCATAAAATGGGCTAAACTTATTGTTTGTATCTCCATATCCTGCTGAGTTTAATGCAAGTTTTAACATCTTATTTTGAGGCTGTGACTTATCATATGAAAACCTAAGTTTTCTAATCTCATCATAAATATCTGCAAATTCATCACCAAGGTGCTCAGGATAAAGTCTATTTCTTACAACAATACTTGGATAATAACTTGCTACATCAACATCGATTATTTCAAATTCATCATCACTTTGTAAAAAGCAGCTTTCTAAGCTCCCATGCAATCCACCTGTTCCTATATCAACTCTAAAGTTATCAAAAAGCACATGTAAACTTGAGGCTTTACCATTTTTATTTATATGAATATAGTTTGCTAATTCTCCTAGATTTTCTTTTGGAATGTTTGAAAAAACTGTTGACATATCATTTGTATATTGTTTTTTTAAATATTCAACTAAAGCTTTTAATTGGGGAGTTTGAAACTTAATATAGGGAAATATAATTTGTGAAAAATCAAGATAATTTCTTATTGTTTGTCTAGGTTTACCATCTTTATAGCAAATATCCTTTCCTAGTTTATCTTCAAGCTTCCTAATAAAGTATCTTTTACCTATTTTTGTATCACTGTAGTTCATCATATTTTCATTAAATTCTAAACTTAGTTTTTCTCTAAAATTTATTGCATCCTTTGAATGAATAAAAAATTTAGTAGTGGCTTTTACATCATGAATATTATATTCTATAAGAGTATTGAAATTTTTATTTTGAAGTTTTGTTCCAGGGGGAAATGGTAAGTCTTCAATATTTTCCATTCTCATGTTTATTTCTAACATTTTTAAACTAACCATAGTAGCTCTATAATCGAAATTATGAACTTTCATTAAGTCTACTTGATTTAATATTATACTTTTTTTATCTTCTATGTAGTTTTTATTTTCTTTTATTAATTTATTGGCGTAATTATAAATCTCAAAAGTAATTTTTTCTTCAGCATTTTTTTCTTTCTCTAGATTTTGAAAGTTTGAGTTAAAAATAAATTGTAAAATAGGGTAGTCAAAATTTAGATTGTTATATCCAACTAAGGCTTTATCATTTTTATTTATCCAAAGAAGAGTTTGCAATAGTTTATTTAAGTCATTTTTTCTAGAGCTTATTTCAAATACTCTTATTTCTTCACTTTGAATATTTTGAATAACACAAGTGAATATATTTGGATAAGTTTCTAAATCATATGAATAATATTTGTTTTCAGTCAATATCTATCTCTTTTTTCTTTTTATACTACTTATTAATCCTGAAATTATAACAAGAAATAAACCTACAAAATATATTGATAAAATTGGTTCATCAAAGAATATTATCAGAAAAAATGCTGATAAAATAGGTGTTGTAAATATAAAAGGTGCTACCTTTGAAGCATCAAAAGTTTTTAAAGCTTTTACCCAAAACAAATATGAAACGCCATTTAAAAATGCACCATTGATTAAAATACTTATCCAATCTTTAGCAGATGGTAAAGTAAATTCAGAGAAAGATTGAACACTAATTATTGAGTAGATTATGGCAGAAAAAAAGTAAATCATAACTGCATTAGTAGCATTAACTTTTACAATTTTACTTAATACTGAAAATAGCGCAAAAGCAATCGCCCCAAGCATCACAATTAATAAAACATCAATTTGCCCAAAGTCTAAACTTGAAAAATCACCTTTTGTAATAACTAAGCTAACTCCTAAAAAACCTAATATTACAGATAGAAGCTTTTTCTTTGTAAACTCCTCTTTTAATATAATTAAAGATAAAAAAACAATAAAAATAGGCCACATATATTGTATAACTAAAACCTCTAATCCATTTGCATGTTTATATCCAAAGTACAAAAGTAAATAGTAAAAAAAGTCTAAAAATCCTAGGGCAAATAGAACTAAAACAATTTTTTTAGAGTAGAAAAAAATCTCTTTTAAGTTTTTTTCATATAGTGAAACTGCAAAAATTGAAAGAAAAGAGATAATAGATGAATAAAAAAGATACTGGTGGTGGTCTAAACCAGTTTGTGCAAATTTTGCAACAGTTGGTATCAATGACCAAAGAAGAATACACAAAGCAATATAAATAACACCGATAGTTGATTCACTGAGATTTTTCATTAAACATCCTAAAATAAAGCGTAATTGTATCAATTATTTGTTTATGTTCTAAAAATTAATATATAAGTTAAATGAAAAACTATCTAATAATTTTTATTTTTAATTAAATAGAAGTAGGATAAATTAAAATTGAAGGACTGATATTGCTCACTTAAAGAGGAGATTATTATGCTTTCTTTATTATATTTACATCTTATTGCTTCTTTAATAATTTTTTTAAATCTATTGATTTTTAGTAGAAATGAATCAAATGATTTAGGTACAAAATATTTTTTAGTTAATTATATTTATCATAAACATAAAAATTTAAGTTGTTTTATCATCTCTTTTCCTTATATAATCATCTTAATCTATTTTCTTTTAGAGAATGTGATTTTAATTGGAACTTTTTTTATATCAGTTTTATATACATATTTTTTATATGAAATTATTTCTAAAAAAAATATAAATAAAAGGGAAGCATATATTGCCTGGTATAAACAAAACGTACAACATAGCCTTTCTATGCATTCTTATGATGTATTAAAAAAAGATTATAGGTTTTTAAATGAAAGAATAAGTAAGGTTTTTTTATTTAAATTTGAGCTTATCTTTTTTGTTTGTTTGGTAATTGAAAGTGAAGTTGTTTATGAAGTTCTTACTTTATTTACAAAATAAAATTAGTGAATACTTAATTGTGAAATTTTAAAACTAATTAGTATAATACTTTTTAAATGTTAAGGAGTATTAATGGATTATGAAAAATATGCAGAGTTTTCCCCTTGTGATTATGCTGGACCTTTAAAAAGAGAAAGTTTTATGGATGCAGGAATTAAAGAGTTATGGCCTAGAATTCCAAGAATTAGTGGACCAGCTTTTACTGTAGAAATGGTTGGTGGTGAAAATTTAAGTTTACACCGAGCAATTTATGAAGCTCCTGAGGGTTCAATTATTGTTGCACAATCAAATACTATGGATTATGCAGTCATAGGTGGAAATGTAGCTTTAATTGCTAAAAAAAGAGGAATTAGAGGTTTTATTATAGATGGTTTAGTTCGAGATATTGGTGAGATAAGAGAGAATAAAGTGCCAATATTTGCAAGAGGTGTAATACCAATGCCAGGTGGTAAAAAAAATGCAGTTCCCGTAAATATCCCTATTATAGCTGGAGGAATATCTGTCAATCCTGGGGATATTATTGTTGCTGATGAAGAAGGGGTTGTGGTTATTCCCAAAGATAATGCTGAAGAGATTTATTATCAAACTAAAACAAATGTAGAAAAAGAAAAAGCAACAAGTTTTGAACAATGGGCAGCTAATCATAAAGAAAAAATCGATTCTTTTTATAGTTAAATGTCAAGAAACTGTCAATAAATAATGTATGAAACTATTTACAAATAAAAAGTATAATTTGACAATTTGAAATAAAATTTACAATTTTTGTGGGAGATAAAAATGAAACTTTATGCACCTTGGGAAAAAGCCTTTAAAAAAGTATCTACACCTTTTGAAGAGTTTTTGCATGCCCAAACTACAACAGGACTAATTTTAATACTAATGACTGTTTTAGCATTATTATTAGCAAATTCACCTTTATATGAAACATATTCACATTTTTTTCATATGTATATAGATTTAAATGTTGGCTCATGGAAATTATCTCATAGTTTACATCACTGGATAAATGATGGTCTAATGGCGATATTCTTCTTTTTAATAGGCTTAGAGATAAAAAGAGAGATAACAGCTGGTGAGTTATCAAATATAAAAGTTGCCATGCTTCCAATTTTAGCAGCTATTGGGGGAATGGTTTTTCCTGCTATTATTTATACGAGTTTAAATTATGGAACAGCAGGCGCAGGTGGTTGGGGTATTCCTATGGCTACAGATATTGCTTTTGCTATTAGTGCTTTAGTATTACTTGGAAAAAGGGTTCCAACTGCACTTGTAACTTTTTTAGTAGCTTTAGCTATTGTGGATGATTTAGGGGCAGTTATTGTTATTGCTTTATTTTATACTGACACAATTAATTTAATGCCACTTGGTTTAGCAGGATTAATGTTTTTAGTTATGATTACATTTAATAGATTTGGTATTCATATGATTTTACCATATTTTGTTGTTGGATTATTTATGTGGTTTTTTATGCTTGAGTCAGGAGTTCATGCTACAATTGCAGGGGTTTTAGCTGCTTTAGCAATCCCTTCAACTCCAAAAAGAATTCCTTCAACTTTTGCGAAGGATACAAGAAAACTTTTAGATGAGTATGAAGAATATCCTGTAAATGAAACCCTTGAATTACATGAAAAACAAAAAAAGATATTAACAAATATTCAAGATAAAATTGATGAGGTAGGAACACCTGCTGCAAGATTAGAACATGGACTTCATTTACCAGTTGCTTTATTAGTTATACCTATCTTTGCTTTAGCAAATGCAGGTATTAAAATCGATTTTTCTTCAATAGGTGAAACAATTTTAGAACCAGTTTCTTTAGGAATAATTGGTGGTCTTATTCTTGGAAAAGTTATAGGAATTTTTGGAGTTTCATGGCTTGCAGTAAAAATGAAAATTGCTCAACTTCCAAAAGGAAGTAGTTTTAGTCAAGTATTTGGAGTAGCCTTTTTAGGTGGTATTGGTTTTACAATGTCTATATTTGTTGCAGATTTAGCATTTATAGGAAATGAAGATTTGATTTTTCAAGCTAAAATAGGAATCCTAACGGCTTCATTGTTTTCAGGTTTATTTGGATATTTTTGGTTAAAATCAGTTTCTAAATATGAGGAAACTAGTGAAAAATAAAAACGTTTTATTAATTGAAGATAATACTGAGTTACAAAATCTTATAAGTACTTTTTTAAAGTCTTATAATTACGATTGTTTTGTATATTCACAACCTTTAGAAGCATTAGAAGAGTTTAAAAAGGAAAGTTCAAAATATTGTATTGTTATTTTGGATTTAGGACTTCCTGGAATGGATGGCTTTGATTTATTTAAAAAACTAAAAGAGATAAAAAATATACCAATTATCATCTCAACAGCAAGGGATGATATTGGTAATAAAATTCATGGGTTTGAACTTGGTGCGGATGATTATTTATCTAAGCCATACGAACCTAGAGAATTAGTTCTTAGAATTGATGCAACTTTAAAAAGATATACAGATGATGATAAAATAAAAATCAATGAGCTTTTTATTGATTTAGATAAAAAAACAGTTTTTTTAGATGACCATCAAATAGAGTTTACAAAAATTGAATCTGAAATCTTTTTTATGTTTATAAATAATATAAATAAAGTTGTATCAAGGGAAGATATCTTAAATCAAACTAGTTTAAAAAAAGATACAAAGAATAGAACAATAGATATGCATGTAAGTAATATTCGATTTAAAATAAATGATGACTCTAAAGATGCAAAATATATAAAATCAGTTTGGGGAATAGGGTATAAATTTATAGATGACAATTAGACAAAAACTTACAATATCTTTTTTTCTTATCTTACTTATTACAATCTTTATAATTGGCGTATTTTTTTATTCTATCTACAACTTAAATGAAGTTCATATGGCTCAAAAACATAGATACGATCAAATTAGACGGGTTGAGCGTTTAAAAGAATATAATCACTCTTTTTCATGGATTGTCCTTGATATTATCACAGATTATGAGAAAATAGATATTGTGAAAAAAAGACTTAATAAAGCGGATGAACTTTTTGAAAGTTTGTTGTTAAAAAAAGAGATTACAATTGAAAACTCGGAGTCATTAGCGGAAAAAGAAAATCTAAAGTTATTGTTTTTACACTTTGAAAATTTATATAAATCAATAAGAGATGAACTCTATACAATTGTCTTAACTAAAAAAAATGAAGAAGATTTTAAAAATTTTAGTGAAAAGTTTGATATTCTAAGTAACAAAGCAGAAAAACTACTTATTGATGAGATTAGTTATTTACAAAATGAATTAGATAAAACAGAAAAAGATAGAAATGAATTTATAAATACAATCAAATTAGAGATCGTAGTTTTACTTTTTATAGCTTTTTTACTCTCTTTTATTATTTCAACAAAAATTATGAATGATATTAAAGTGATGCTTGATAAGTTAAATAAAGGGGTTCTTCAACTTTTTAGGGATGATGAAAACTCTATTAAAATTGATCTTGGTAAAAATAATGAACTAAGTGAAATCACTAATAATCTAAATTCATACCTTGAAAAACAAGATGATATTATTCATTCAAGAGAAGAGCTTTTAAGAAATATTAGTCATGAATTAAAAACTCCAATAACAAAGGGTAAGTTTTTATTAGAAAACTTTAAAGATAAACTTGAAAAAGATGAACTAACTAGTGTAAACAGTGTATTTGTTGATATTGAAGAGCTTACAAGTAAACTTCTTCAAAGAGAAAAACTTAATTTTGTAACCTTAAATATTGAAGAGTTTAAAGTTACAAGTTTAATTTTAGAATCTTTATCAAAACTTTCCATTGATGATGAATCTAAAATCTTTTTAGATGTGGATAATGATTTTAAAATAAAAGGGGATAAATACTATTTAACTATTGTTTTAAAGAATTTAATTGATAATGCAATGAAATATGCAAAAAGGTATCCTATTTCAATAAGAACTTCACATAATAAAATAGAGGTGGAAAATATTGGTGAAAAGTTAGCCAATGATTTGATTTATTATACTAAACCTTTTACAAGGGACCCAAATCAACAAGTAGGTCATGGTCTGGGGCTAAATATAGTAAATAAAATTATAAAAATGCATAATTTTAAATTAGATTATATCCACAAAGACTCTTCAAATATCTTTTCAATTCAATTTTAAGATTTTGTCAATAAATTGTAAAGAGTTATTGCATTTCTAAATTGACACAATATTTGTATAATTTATTTAAATAAGTATCAAAGGATAAATTATGAAAATGGTAAGAAACTTAATTTTATTTGTTGCAATCTCTTTTGCAGCTATCGGGTTTATAAGTACAAGTTTTTAGTCTTCTTCAAAAAGGGAAAAGTTTATATCTTTTCCCTTTTTATTTTTATCATATCCTCATTTAGTTCATCCATATTCATTCTGTAAGTCCAATTTCCTTGCGCAACACCTGGTATATTCATTCTATAGTTTTCATCATGTAATAAAATATCTTGTATTGATATAATAGAAATCTTTGATTTAGTCTCTATTAAAGTATTAATAAGGGCATTTTCAAACTCATCCATAGAGTTGATATTTAAAGCTGATAATATTCTATTTATTTCCTCTTTATCATCTCTATTTAAAATCTCATTTTTCCAACCAATTAAAGTATTATTATCATGGGTTCCAATATATGAAATAGAGTTTTCTTCACAGTTTTTAGGCAAATATGGATTGTTTTCATTTCCATCATAGGCAAAGGCTAAGATTTTCATTCCAGGAAGTTTATACTTATCCCTTAGGGCAATTACTTCAGGTGTAATCTCTCCTAAGTCTTCAGCAATGATTGGTAAATCTTCGCCAAGTTCTTCTTTTAGCTTTTGAAATAATTCATCCCCATAACATTTTTCCCACCAACCATTAATTGCTGTTTCATCATCTTTAGGGATTACCCAAAAACTTTCAAGTCCTCTAAAGTGATCAATTCTAACTAAATCAAATAGTTCTAAACTATATTTAATCCTTTGAATCCACCATGAAAGTACATTTGTTTTATTGTTTTCCCAATCATAAACAGGATTCCCCCACGCTTGACCATCTTCACTAAAATAATCAGGTGGTACACCAGCTTTTAGTTTTGGTTGCATATCTGAATCTAAAAGAAAAATATCTTGGTCTCCCCAAACATCAGAGCTATTTTTAGATACATAAATTGGAAGATCCCCAAATATTTTTACCCCTTTGCTATTAGCATAGTTTTTTAGTTTCATATATTGTTTGAAAAATATATACTGGGTAAATTTATGATAGTTTAATTCATTTTCTTCTTCTAATAACTCTTTTATTATAGGATTACAAAGCTCTTTTTTTGCAATATCTGTTGGCCAATTGTAAAAAAGTTTTTCATTAAGTTTTTCTTGCAGACTTAAAAATAAGGCATAATCTTCTAACCAAAATTTGTTTTTTTCTGTAAAGTTTTGAAAATCTTCATCTAAGGTTGTTTTTGTAAATATTTTTCTTAAAAGTGATTTTTTATATTCTAAACTCTCTTCACTTTCAAAACTAGTATCATCTTTTCTTTTTAGATTATCTAGTTCCTCTTTTGAAATAAGATTATTTTCAAGGAACTCCTCAAAATCAATAAAAGATAAGTTTCCTGCAAATGAGCAAACCGAAGAGTATGGTGAATGGTCTTTTTCAGTTGGATTGATTGGTAAAATTTGCCAAATATTTATATTGTTTTTTGAAAGGATATCAATAAATCGATAACTTTCACGCCCTAATGTTCCAATATCATAATCATTTGGTAATGATGAGATGTGTGCTAAAATTCCAATTTGTTTTTTCATATAATACCTTTGATGGTATTATATGATTTTTTTGTTTTATAATTCTGATTCTATTAGTTCTTTTAGTGGTTCAAAGCCAAAATTTTGTAAAGGTTTACCATTTACAATATATCCAGGTGTCTTATTAACCCCTAATTTTTCAGCATCTGCTAAGTCTTGTTTTATTATTTCATCACCTTTTGAACTATTCATAAATTCGCTAAGTTTTTCCATATCTAAATCTTTTACATTTGGAAGTAAACTCCAAAGTACATTAGCTTGAACTTCATGATGTTTAATCCATTGTCTTTGAGTTGCAAACATAAACTCTAATGTTTCCATAAATTTACCTTGCTCTCTTGCACCTTCAAGCATTTTTACAGCATAATGGGAATTTTTATGAAATGGTGCATATCTAAGTACTAATTTAATATCCCCTTTATATTTTGTTAATAAGGTTTTTGTTAGATGGTGAAATTGTGCACAAGTTCCACACGCTGGGTCAAAGAATTCAACTAATTGAACCTTTGCATCTTCTTTCCCAATTACATATGAGTATGGCCTTTGAAACAATAAAGCTTGCTCTTTTGCTAAAGCTACACTCTCTTCCGACTGAGCATTTTTATAAAAGTATGCTCCTCCAAAAAAAGCAATTATTAAAATTGCTATTGAAATAAAAACTATATTTTTATTTTGCATATATTCTCCAAGTTATTTTTTCATTGATATTAGTAATATAAATATTGCTAAATAAGATACCATAGATAAAAATGGAATAGTTATAAAACCAAGCCAGTTTATATATTCTGTTGAACAAGGTACTCCATTAGCACAAGGAACAGCAGACTCTGGAATTATACCAAACATTAAAAGGTTATGGTAAATAGAGATAAGTAAACCTATAAAAACCAAAGTAAAAGCGTATTTAAATACTTTGTCATCTGGGTATAATAAATTGATTAAAAAAATAAAAACAAGTGGGTACATAAAAATTCTTTGATACCAACACATATTGCAAGGAATAAACTGCATTACTTCACTAAAAAATAAACTTCCTAGTGTGGCAGTTGTTGCAATTAAAAAACATAAAAAAATGATTTTTGAATTTACCTTTGTAGTCACGTCCATCTCTAACCTTTTCAAAATAAATGAATGCTCATAATACTGAAAAAATCTAAATAATAAATTAATTTTAAGATGATTAAAAATCCAATAAATAATTATTAATAACTAAGATGGCCTAGTAATAACTTTTTGATATTATAAGTAAATATTATCAAGTATTTTATAATTTAAAATTATCTAATTTTCATTAAAAATGTCACTCAATGGTCACAAATAAGGGAATCTATAAGAAAAATCTTAAATTATGAATATATATTCATTGTTTTAATTTTTTTTAATGTATTATGTCAAAATTAAAATCAAAATTGTAGAAAAAATAAACAAAATAATTTTTTAATGGGGTGTTAAAGATGAAAAAAGCTATTGAATTATTTTTAATTTTTATATTTTTTTCCATTTTATTAGTGGTTACTAATTTTTATGTAAAAGATATTTATTTTAAAGATAGCTTTACAAAAATAGCATTGGATGATGCTTTCAAAAAGATGAGAGGCAAAGAGTTAGAGTTTAAAAAAAATGTTCAACAAGAAACAGAAAATATACTTTTTTCTATAAGAAAGTTTAAATATTTAGATGAATATATAAAAGGGAAAGTTGAAAATAAAGAGATAATAGAGCAACTATTTATTTCCTATTTAAATTCTAAAAAAGCTATTGCTCAAATAAGATACATAAATAAAAATGGCTTTGAAAAAATAAAAGTAAGTAAAACAGAATTTAATTCAAAAGCGTTTGCTGATTCAAAATTAGAAAGAAAATCAAGTAGATACTATTTTAAAGAATCAAAAAATAAACCATATGAAGTTGTTTGGTTTTCTGAATTAGATTTAAAAATGAAAAATTGCAAACCCATATTACCTTACAAACCTATTATAAGAATTATTTTACCAGTTAAAAACGATGCTAGTTTTGCAGGGATATTAGTAATAGATTATTCTATGAGTGAATTTTTAACTAAATTTACTAATACACCTTTTTATGATGTGATTTTAGTAAATAAAAAAGGTGAGACCTTATATCACTATGATAAAACAAAAGCTTGGAGTAAATACAATAGTTCAAACTTTAATATTAAAGAAGAATTTCCTTTATATTATGAAGAAATTTTTAGGGAAGATACTTTTAGAAGTAACTATTTTGTTTCAAAAAAATTAGATGTTGATATTAAATCTGGACTTTATTTAATTCTTCAATTAAAAAAATCCCACTTAGATGCAATTAGTGCTGTAGAATTTAAAAAAGAGATTACAGTTGCGTTAATAACACTATTGTTTTCTTTAATTTTATCTTTTATTATAATTAAAATATTTTATAAATATGTTATTACTATAGATGATTTAAAGATGTTAAACTTTAATTTAAAAAATAAAGAGAAAACTATTAGTGACCATGTAATTTATTCAAGAACAGATTTACACGGTATTATAACTGATGTAAGTGATGCTTTTTGTAAGCTATCTGGTTATACAAGAGATGAGTTAATTGGAAGCTCTCATAATATAGTAAGACATCCTGAAATGCCAAAATCAGTTTTCCAAGATATGTGGGATAAGTTGAAAAATGAAGAAAACTGGCAAGGGGAGATGAAAAACTTAGCAAAAGATGGAAGTTATTATTGGGTAAATGCAATTATAACTCCTGAATACAATATAAATAAAAAACTTATTGGCTTTATATCAATTAGAGAAGATATTAGTAGTAAAAAAGATTTTGAATCTCAACAAAAACTGATGTTAGAGCAATCTAAATTAGCTGCAATGGGTGAAATGATTGGTAATATTGCTCACCAATGGAGACAGCCACTAAGTGTGATTAGTAGTGCCTCAACAAGTGTAATACTAAAAAAAGAGATGAATATAGATGTATCAGATAAAGATTTGATAAAAGACCTATTAATGATTAATGATCAAACTCAATATCTATCAGAAACTATTAATACTTTTAGAGATTTTTTAAAAAATGATAAAGGGATAGAAAATATTGTTTTACAAGATAAAATAAAAGAAGTAAGTAAGATTGTAAGTGGAACTTTACATAGTAAAGGGATTGATTTAATACTAAATATAGATGAGATTAAACCTATTAGTATGAGTTTGATTATTGGAGAGTTACCTCAAGTTATAATAAATATTTTAAATAATGCAAAAGATGCACTTTTAGAAAATAGTGTAAAAAACCCATGGATTAAAGTTGACCTTTTAGAAAAAGAAAAGGATGTAATTATTTCAATAGAAGACAATGCAGGGGGAATTCCTGAAGATATAATTTGTAAAATTTTTGAACCATACTTTACAACAAAAAACCAATCTTTAGGTACAGGATTGGGACTATATATGAGTTATAAGATTATTAATGAAAGTTTAGGTGGAAGTTTATATGTTGAAAATACTGAAAATGGAGCAAAGTTTTTTATAAAATTAAATAAGAATATGTAGTTTTAGTTAAATGCTTCAAATTTATTTCTATTTAAAAATACAAATAAAAATGCAAAAGCTAATAATACTAAAAACATATAAATTGTAAAGTTCCATCCTAATTCTGCATAGACTATAGAAGGAATGATAGAACCAACAGCTCCTCCTAAATAGTAAAAGCTTAGATACATTCCCGAGGTTAAGGCTTTTTGTGAAGCTTTTAAGGAGTTTGCTATTCTAGTTGATAAAGTATGAATAGTAAACATTCCTATACAAAATACAAAAACTAAAGAGAATAAAAGTATGGGATTTGTTGAAATAAATAAACTTGTTGAAACTAGAAATAAAACTATCCCAGCCATAATAGCACGTAATTCTTTTTTGAAAAAGTTAACAATTTTATGGATAAATAAAGATATTAATATACCCATTCCATAACCTAGATATAAAAGTCCTACTTGTGTTTCACTAACATTTGGGTCAAGCTCTTTTACCCTAAAAGGAAGGATATTTAAAAGTCCTGCAAAAACAAAAAATATAATAAACATTTGTAAATAGATTATTACAAATCTTTTATCTTTTAAAATATTTGTAATATCTTGAAGTTTTGGTTTAACTAAATTAGCATCATCATCAAAGTTTAGTGATTTAATAAAATAAAGACCAAGTAATAAAGCTAGAGATAAGGAAAAGAAAACTATTCGCCAACCAAACTCTTCAGCAATAAACCCTGAAAATACTCTTCCTACTAAACCACCAAAAACAGTTGCTGCAACATAAATTGACATATTTACTTTCGTATTTTTTTTATCCTTTGCAAGTATTGCCATACATCCAGTTAATATAGCAGGAATAACAATTGCTTCAATAGTTCTAATGGTTAAAAAAAGTTCATAGTTATTTACAAAACCTAAAATTAGATTTGTAATTAAAAGTATTGAAGAAGCAATCATAAGAACGGTTTTTATTTTAACTGATTCTAAGATATATCCATAAAAAATAGGTGATATTGCTAAAAAAAGCATTATTACAGCTGTAAAAGATGATGCTTTTACAATAGATACATCAAACTCTTTTGATAAAAGTGGTTGTAAGGGTTGAGTTGCATACATAACTGATAGGAGTATTGTTATAGTATATATAATTATAAAAAGTTCTTTTTTCTTCATTATGGAACTATATCAATATTTTCCTAAAAGTGTATATTAAATTTATGATTATTTATTTTTTAAAAAATCGCTGCTCCACTTGCTCCCATAACCTCTTTTGCATCATCACTCATCATACTTGGCTCCCATGGTGGATCAAAGGTAAGTTTTACATATGCTTCATCAATTTCTGGTACACCAGAAGTTGCATATCTAACTTGGTCAACAAGTGATTCAGCTACAGGGCAAGCAGGAGAAGTAAGAGTCATCTCTACATTTGCGTATAAATAGTTTCCATTTTCTTCAAATGTAACACTATAAATTAATCCTAAATCATAAATATTTGCAGGAATCTCTGGGTCATAAATATTTCTATATCTTTTTTCTAATTCTGCTTTTAATTTTTTTTCTAATTCTTCATTTAACATTTTAAGTCCTCTTAAATTTAAGAGTTTGCATACTCTTTTATTTTTTTTATCATACCAATTACACCACTTTGTCTATTTGGTGTAATAACTTCACTAAGACCTAATTCATAAACTATATCCATATCAACTTCTTTTAAAGTTTGTTTTTCAAGTCCTGAAAATATCTCTAAAATTATATAGATAAGTCCTTTTACAATAATTGCATCTGAAGTACCTTTAAAATATAGTTTTCCATCTCTTTCTTCACATACCAACCATACTTGAGAGGTACAACCATGAACTATATTTGAAGGGGTTTTATATTCATCTTCAAGGGGTTCTAGTTTTTTCCCTAGGTCTATAATATATTCATATTTTTGTAGTTCATCCTCAAAAAAATCTAAATCTTCTTTTATACTTTCAACTTTTTCTTCAATACTCATAAATATTATCCTTTACTCTAACATACTTAAAGCTTTTTTCAAACTTTCAATTAATCTGTCTACATCTTTATAATCATTATAAAATGCAAGGGAAACTCTAATTGTCCCTTTTATTCCAAGTTTATTCATAATAGGTTGTGCACAATGGTGACCAACTCTTACTGCTATATTCATTTTATCAAGTAATATTCCTATATCATCATGGGAAATATTCTTAAAATTAAAACTCCTACTTGCAATTGAATTCTCAATCTTGTTATAAAAGATTATGTTAGGAAGTTCACTTAATTTTAAATCTAAGTATTGATATACATCTTTTTCTATAGTTTTTATATTCGCATATCCTACATGACTGATAAATTTTAATGCTTCACCAAAACCAATAACTCCAGCAATATTTTGAGTTCCCGCCTCAAATTTATAAGGACTTGGTAAAAGTGTAGAACCAGCATAATCAACTTTATCAATTGTAGCACCACCTGTTTGATAAGGGTCAAACTCTTCTAAATATTTTTCTTTTATATATAAAGCACCAACTCCTGTTGGTCCAAATGATTTATGTCCTGATATTGCAAAAAAATCTACATCTAAAACTTGAACATCAATATGGGTATGTGTTAAACTTTGTGCCCCATCTATTAACACTACACTTTCATATTTATGTGCTAGTTCAATGATTCTTCTAATATCATGAATTATTCCAAAAGCATTTGAAATATGAGTAACTGATACAAATGATTTAGGGTTGTTTTTTAACAACTCTTCAAAATGAGCAAAATCAAAACCTAAATTTTCATCACAATTTACAACTTCTAATCCTGCACCTAATGTTCTTCCTTGCATATGCCATGGAACAATATTTGAGTGATGTTCTAAACTAGAGATAATAACTGTTTTAAATTTTTTAGCATAGGAACTTGCAATAAAGTTTATTGATTCAGTAACACCTTTTGTAAATATAATCTCTTCTTTTGATGAAGCATTTATAAACTCTTTTAAAATTTTTCTACTCTCTTCATATTTAGTAGTAGCTTTATTTGCGTCACCAAAAGAACTTCTGTGAGTATTGGCACAATACTTTTCATAATATTCAATTTGAGAGTTAATTACACTTTTTGGCTTTTGTGTAGTTGCTCCATTATCTAAATATACTGTTTGAGAGTTAGCAAAAAATGGAAAATCTTTTTTAAACATAACTAAGCCTTTTTTTGATTTTTTATAAACTCTTTTATCTTTATATCTTCAATTTTATCGTAAATTTTATTCTCAACAGCTTTTAATAAAATATGTTTTGCTTCTTCCTTTGATATACCTCTAGCTTGTAAATAAAACAATTGCTCTTCATCTAAACTTCCTGTTGTAGCTCCATGGGATGCTTCAAGTTCATCAATATTAATCTCTAAATGTGGCTGTGCAAAAATTACAGCATCTTCACTTAAAAGTAAAGTTTCTGAATTTTGATAAACTTTAGAGTTTAAAGCTTTTTCATTTACAATTGATTTTGCATCAAATGTTGCTTTTACTTTGTCATTTAGTAGATGTTTATATGCAATATCACTTAATGCATTTGGTGCATTATGTATTGTTCTAAAAATTGATTTAGAATCACTATCATTGTAAATTTTAACTAAACCATTTACATTAAAAATTGCATTTTCATTATCAAGTGGTGTTTCATATGTACTTTTTGTTGAACCTTCACCAAACTCTAAATTAAACATATTAATTTTACTTTCATTTCCTAAATTGATTTTATAGTTAAAATCAACTACACTTTTTTTCTCTAGGGTTTGGTATTTTAAGTACTCTAATTTTGCACCATCTTCAATTACTAAATCTCTTTCATATTCTCCAATTGAATTACCACCAGAAAATATTTCAATAATTGATGCTTTTACACCTTTTTTTAGTTTTATTCTAATTTTATTATGACTCTCTTTTTTCAAATCATATGAAATTACAAGGGGTTCAATCGTATCTTTATCAATTAAAAGTTCTTCGTTTTTCAAATTAATTAACTTCATCTTTTATTCCTATTGCTTCATAACCTTTTGCATCTAATTCAAGGGCAAGGTTATAGTCACCTGTTTTTACTATTTTTCCATTGTGCATGATATGTACAAAATCAGGTTTAATTGCAGATAATAGTTTGTCATAGTGTGTAATCATTAAAAGTGACTTTGATTTGTCTTTTAATAAATCATTTACAACATTTGCAACTGTTTTAACTGCATCAACGTCAAGTCCTGAGTCAATCTCATCAAGCATAATTAAATCTGGTTTTAAAAGAAGTAATTGCATTAATTCATTTCTTTTTTTCTCTCCACCAGAAAATCCATCATTTAAATCTCTTTGTAAAAGTTTTCTATCAATATCAAACTTTCCAAGCTCTTCTTTTGTAAGTTTTAGAAAATCCATTGCATCAAGTTCTTCTAAACCATCATGTTTTCTTTTTTCATTTACTGCTGTTTTTAAAAAATAGCTATTGTTTACTCCAGGAACTTCAACAGGGTTTTGAAAACTTAAGAAAATCCCTTCTTTAGCTCTCTCACTAACATCTAGTTCCATCAAATCTTTATCTTTGTAAACTATTTTCCCATCAATAACTTCACAATCATAATGATCACTTAGTGTTTTTACAAGTGTAGATTTACCTGCACCATTTTGTCCCATAAGAACATGAACTTCACCTGGATTTATCTCTAAATCTAAACCTTTTAAAATCTCTTTATTATCTATATTTACTTTTAAATTATCAATTTTTAACATAATACATTCTCCTTTTTTTAACCAACGCTTCCCTCTAAAGAGATACTTAATAACTCTTTAGCTTCTGCTGCAAATTCCATTGGAAGTTCTTTTAACACTTCTTTACAAAATCCATTTACAATCATTGCAATTGCATCTTCTTCATCAATACCTCTTTGTTGTAAATAAAACAATTGCTCATCAGAAATTTTTGATGTAGTAGCTTCATGTTCTATTTTTGCACTTGGGTTTTTAATCTCATGGTATGGATAAGTATGTGCTTTACAAGTATTACCAATCAAAAGTGAATCACACTCTGAGATATTTCTTGCATTTTTAGCTTTTTTACCAACCCTTACTAATCCTCTGTATGCATTTACACCTTTCATAGCAGAGATACCTTTTGAAATAATTGTTGATTTTGTATTTTCACCTAAGTGAATCATTTTAGTTCCTGTATCTGCTTGTTGGGCATGAGATGAAATTGCAACTGAATAAAATTCTCCAACAGAATTTTTACCCTTTAAAACACAAGATGGATATTTCCAAGTTACTAATGAACCCGTTTCAACTTGTGTCCATGAAATTTTTGAATTAACTCCAGCGCATAAACCTCTTTTTGTAACAAAATTTAAAATACCACCTTTACCCTCATCATCACCTGGATACCAGTTTTGAATTGTTGAATATTTAATATGTGCATTATCTAGTGCAACTAGTTCAACAACTGCTGCGTGAAGTTGTCTTTCGTCCCTTTGAGGAGCTGAACAACCTTCATTGTATGATACATATGAACCTTCATCACAAATAATTAGTGTTCTTTCAAACTGCCCAGTATTTAAAGCATTTATTCTAAAATATGTTGATAATTCCATTGGACATCTAGTATTTGGTGGAATATAAACAAAACTTCCATCTGTAAAAACTGCACTATTTAATGCTGCAAAATAATTGTCTCCTGCACTTACAACTGAAGCTAAATATTTTTTTAAAATATCAGGGTGATTTTGTGCTGCTTCACTAATAGAACAAAATATAATTCCAAGTTTTTCTAACTCTTCTTGAAATGTTGTTTTAACTGAAACAGAGTCAAATACTGCATCAACTGCCACACCTGCAAGCATTTTTTGCTCTTCAAGTGGAATACCAAGTTTTTCATATGTTTTTAAAATTTCCGGATCAACTTCATCTAAACTATCTAAGTTTTTCTTTGGAGCAGAAAAATATGATATGTTTTGATAGTCAATTTGTGGATATCTTAAATTTGCCCAATTAGGCTCTTCCATTTTTTGCCATCTTTTATATGCTTTTAATCTAAACTCTAATAACCATTCAGGTTCATTTTTCTTTTTTGATATAGCTTTTATTACGTTTTCATTTAATCCAACTGGAAATGTATCACTTTCAATTAGTGTTTCAAATCCAAGTTTATATTCTTTTTTTAATAAATCTTTTATTTGACTATTGTCGCTCATATCGACTCCTTTTTTAAATAGGACAAATTTTGTCTTATTTCTATAATGTAAATTTAACATATGTTCATTAAAAGAAAATTAAGAGATTTAACTAAGTTAAAAAGATTAAGATATAGTTTGGAAATATTGGAAGAAAATATTGTATCTTTCAAGGGATAAACACCCTTGAAAGATTTTATTATTTGCCAGTTTTGATTTGTTGTAAATCAAGTCCTAGAGATTTAAAGTTGCTTTCTACTGTATGTTTTTCTTCTAAAACTGCTGAGTTATAGTATCCCATCTCTTCTTTTGGCAATAATGCTTTTTGAAGATCAAATGGTGCTCTTTCTTGAGCATTCATAAATAACACAACATCAGCCACTTCTTGGTCGCTTAAACTTCCACCTTGTCCTAATGGCATATTAGATCTAACCCATGAAGCAGCTTTATCTAATTTACTCATACCAGCACCTGTGTTATAGCTTAACCAGTTACCATTAGCATCTTTTCCCCATAGTGGAGGAAATACTGCTATACCCTCTCCATTTTGTCCATGACATGAAGCACATTTTTTTGCATACACATCTTTACCAGCCAAATAGTTTTCATGTGTTGCTTTTTTCTGAATTGCTTTAAAATGTTTTACACCTTTTGGGTATAGTTTTGTATTGTGAGTACTCCAAGGACCTTTTTCATTCATTTTAATAGGAGTACCTTCTGATAACCAAGTAATATAAGCTGCAATAGCCATACTAGCTTTTGAATCTACAATAAGTCTTTTACCATTCATACTTCTCATAAAACAGTTATTTGATCTATCTTGTAAAGATTGAACTGTTTTTTCTCTTTTTGACCAAGCAGGAAATTGTGCGGCTGTACCAACCCAACTAGAAATCCCTTTTCCAGTACCTACTTTTCCATCAGGACCTTTTAAGTGACAACTTTTACATTGTAGTTTATTTCCTACAAAATCTTTTGTTAGAGGGTGTGTATCTGTGTTGTTTACAATATCCTCACCTAATTTTACAAGTTTTCCAACTTCACCTGTTGGATAATCTTTTGGTGCAAGCATTTCATTTGCAAATGAGATTGTTGCCAAAAGTAGTATTGAAATTAAAAACTTCATTTTTTCTTCTCCTTTTAATTTTTAAAATATTAACAATTGAATATAAATTAAAAGTTGGTTTTTAGAAAGTTAATTTAAGATTTTATTAAGAAAACTTGTATGTAAAGTTTGTTCCTACATTTAGTTTTGTTTTTATATCTATTTGTATAAGATTTTTATCACAGATATTTTTGACGATATTAAGTCCAATTCCAAAGCCTCCTTGAATAGTCTCTTCTCTATGGTATCTATGGAATATTTTTGATGTATCTTTTATCCCTTTGCCAAAATCTTCAACACTAAAAAGTGTTTGGTTTTGAGTATTTTTTCTTAGAGTTATATTTATTTGTGAAGATTCATTAGAATACTTTATTGCATTTGAGAGTGTATTATCAATTACTCTTTGAAGTTCAATTCTATTTATATTAATATTTATATTATCATCAATATTTTCATTTATAGAAATATTTTTTGAATGGGCAAGACCTTTAAATATATCGATTCTTTGTTTTAAAAATATAGAAAAATCAAAGTTTTCTTTTGTATATGAAACTATATTTTGTTTCATAAGATATTCTATATCTTCATAGGTTAATTGTAAATTTTTTACTGCATTAAGTGATCTTTTTACTTCCTTTGAATCTTCATATTTGTCTTCTAATAATTCTAAATTTAATTGTAATATTCCTAATGGAGTTTTAAGTTCATGCATTGCATCATTAAAAAATCTATCTAAGTATTTATTAGCTTTTTTATAGGGAGTAACGGTTTGTTTTAGTATTAAATAAGCACTGATAAAAGTAAATAATCCAATACTCAAAACTAAAATTGATATTTTTAGATATATCTCATTTAGATTTAATTTTTTACTTATTACAAGTGTTTTTGCATTTAATCTATTTTTATTTAGTGTAAATTTTTTTATAATAAAGCTCTTATCATGGGATATTTCTTTATTTGAGGAAGCATAAATGATTTTGTTATCTATGTTATAAATATATGCATTTATATTAAAAGATTTTGGAAAATAAAAAATATCGTTTTTAGAATTTGTAAAATCATATATAGCTCTTTGTATATTTAAACCATGTTGTTTTACAAGATTTTCTTGATTGAGTGTATAGTTTTTTATTTCACTTTTTGTATAAAAATATGTAGGTATAAAAATTAGTATGACTATAACTAAAGCGTAGGAAATAGATAGTTTTATGAGGTGGTTTTTATTTACCAGTTCTTTCAATTTTATATCCTATCCCTCTTTTTGTTTCAATAAAATCTTTTGAGGTTTTATCTCTGATATTTTTAATAAATACTCTAATATCAGCTTCATTCATATACTTGCCTTCCCAAATCTCTTCTCTTAATTGATTTATACTTACAAAAGAGTTCTTACAACTAATCAATAAAAAAACTATATCTTCCTCTTTTTTAGTAAAATTGATTTTTTGCTCATTTTTAAAAAGTTGTTTGTTCAAAATATCATAAAAGAAATCTTCTTTTATCTTGATTTTTTTATCATTGGTATTAAAATAAAATGTTTTTATTAGTTGTTCTATACGATACTTTAACTCTTTTGGTGAAAAGGGTTTTTTAATATAATCATTACACCCTAACTCATAACCCATACTAAGATTGTTTATATCAGTTAGTGATGTTATAAATATAACTGGAATATCATTATTCTCTTTTCTCAAAGCTTTTACTATCTCATAGCCATTTATTCCAGGGACTCTAATATCTAAAATTAGTAGTTGATAGTTTTTTTCAAAGATTGCATCATAAGCTTCATCTCCGTTATCAAAATCATCAACATCATAGTTTAATGTTTCCAGATACTCTTTTATACTATTTTTGTAGTCATAATCATCTTCTAGTAAAAGTATTTTCATTCTATTAATACTCCTTCACTTTTGATTGATCTATTTTTTTCATATGATTTATAAATTTTTATAGAGTCATTATTTGCTAAAGAGATTATTATATATCCTAGCCTTTCCCTTTTAAATGAATAAATAGAAAAATATGAAAATGCTTTATTTTCATTTGTAAAATATCCATAATCTTTTAGCTGATTTAGAACTTCACTTTTTAAAGGTTCTATCTCTTTATTTTTATCATTTACTAAAGTGTATTGACCTATTTTTGTGTTTTCTTTTAGAGTGTCTGCAATATTGAGAAATTTGTTTTTCAAAAGAATATATGTATCTAATCCCTCTTTTTTTAATTCTTGTTCTAAATACTCAAATCCAATAATTACCTCAATTGAACCAATTATTTTATTGTTTTCAACTAAAGGGGAGATTGCTTTTATATTTAATCTTTTTCCTAATTCTATAGATACAATAGGTTTTTTATCTTTGTGTGCTTTTACAATACCATGCCTAAAGCTTTCAAGGGGAATATCTTTTATGGATAGATTCCAACTTCGTAAATAGGTGCTTAAATCTTTGTTATGAATTTGTACATCAATTTGACTGTTTTGTAGTTTTTTAAGAAGTTTGATTTTTCTATTTACAACTTCAAAGCTTTTTTCTCTATTTTTTTGTTTAAAACTGTCAATTAACTCTTTATCTTGAGCCAAAATTATCGAAAGAGATAAGGCATATCTTTTTTGTTCTTCAAAAAGATATCTTGTAGTTGTCATAGCATTTTCTAAATTGTTTATTAGGTTGTTACTTTTATTTATTAAAGTTAATTTATAAAATAAAATTGATAAGGCAAGAGCAGTTATTACAAGCAATATAAATACTGTTTTATTTAATGTTTTCAAGTATATATTCTCATTTTAATAATTTTTGTGTTTAACTCTTATTGTATCTTTTAAATACTTACTTTAGGATATTAAATATTTTTTTTATAAACAGCAAAGTAGTGAGGAACACTTGGAGTTTGCTTATCATCATAGGCTAAGAAACTTTGTTCTTCTAGTTTATCAATTGAGATAAATTCATCAAGTTCAGATTTGCTAAGAGGTTTTGGAATTTCATCTTCTTTTTCCCCTTCTTCTCTACTTCTACATGAAACTAAAATATATCCATTTTTTGCAAGAAGTGAGCTCATTGAAGCCCTTGCTTTTTTTCTATATTCATTTGGTAAAACTTGAATTGTATTACACTCATAAACTACATCAAAAGATTCAAACCACTCTTTTGGGTAATTAAATAAATCGGCAATTACATATTTAACATTTGAATTTGGGTATCTATTTTTGCAAAGTTCAATTGCAGTTTGTGAGATATCAAAGGCTGTAACTTCAAAACCAAAATCACTTAAAGCTTCGGCATCATCTCCCACACCACAACCAATAACACATGCTTTTTTATTTGATTTTTGAACTATTTTTTTCTTTAACCATTCAATTAAAAAAGGGCTTGCTTCCAAATCCGCCCAAAAAACTTTAGAAAAATCACCATTGGCACTTTGATAAATATAATCAAACCAATCTAAAACTTTGTCTTGTTCGTGGTATTCTTTTACCATTTGTTTATATTCTTCATATGAGAATGTATCTTTGTGTAAAAAATTTAGTTCTTTCATTTTTTGATTTTAGCTTCTAATTTATTAGTATAATATGAAATAGGATAAGTTAAATGTAAAACGGCTTGTGAAATGTTAATTATTTGCTTATGAAATGTGAGTACACATTTATCAAGCATAATTAAAACTACACCCAAAACTACACCCCAGAGGATGAATCTCCATTTATTATTCTCATAAAAGTGGATAAGTTTTCATTTTGTGTTTCAATTAATAAGTGGTAATGATTATCCATAAGAGCATAGGTATGTAAAATTACTTTATGTATTTTTGCTGTTTTATTTATAATTTGCAAAAACATATCTTTATCATTTACATGATTAAAGACATCGCATCTATTTACTCCTCTATTTATTACATGATGGTATCTGCAAAATCTACTCTTAATCTTGTGGGCATCTTTTTACCTTTATTTATATATATTATCTACAAAGTAAAATCTCTTTTTTTAGAAACTTTAATTTATTGATTCTTCATATTCTTAATTCATATTCTTTAATCTTAAAAGTGGAGATTCATCCTCTGGGGGTGTTATTTTGTTATTTTAAAAACTTTACGTTGGTACACATACCATCTATAACTTTAGTTAATTCATTGCTTGCCATTTATTCTCCTTTTATTTCTTAACTTCATTTAATCTATTAATTCTTTCAACAACTTCACTAATTTTTGGTTTTAAATTTGGACATCTATAGTTCAACATTTTAAATACAGTTGGTACATTTGTTTGTGCTTTGTAGTTAAATAAACTATTATAAAATACTTTCGACTGATAAGTTTTGCTATTTTCTACATAGTCTAATAATTTATCTACATATTTAGTTACAATTTTTTTATTATCTTCTGAATAGCAAATTGATTTAGGTAATTGTTGAGTCTTATTTATCACTACATAATTAACTATAAGCTTTGTATTTATTGAAACCATATCATACAAATATTCACGTTTCATAAATTCCTTTTTTTTTGAAGTATCTATAAACTTCTTATAAGCAACTTTATATTTTTCTTTTACTTTAGATTGTAGATTCATAGCATTTATATCATTCTGTTCTAATTTTGATTTTCCAACTATAGAGTTTGAATTATATCTACGAGGAAACTTTTTGTAATAGAAACCTGATAATATAGCCATAGTTTGAAAACGGAACTTTTCTATTTCATCAATATTAAAATAAACATTTCCATCAGGATAACGCATTATCATCTCATAAATCATGTCATGCTTTATCCTAAATTCAGTATAAGGTAAATTCTCATATGCTAAAGATAGATCATTACGGGGGAGTTCCTAAAAGAGAATAGATTTCTTTATAAAAAAGTGTCCACCAAACTATATCTTCAACACTATTTTTAGGAAGTAATTCTTTTCCTTTTTGAAAATGATAATCTAATTTTTTTAATAATGGAGCCATTACAAAACTATCATAATCAAAAAATGGATGTAACTGTTTTATATAGATTCTATATTCCATTGCTTTTAGAAACTGAGCACTGGCTTCTTTATTTGTTGATTTTTCAAGAGGATACATTGATAAAACTTCTTGATAAGTTGACTCTTTCCAAATATTTATCAATCCAAAAATAGTTAAAATTATTGAAACTAACACAATTAACAGAATTTTATATTTTTTCATTTATTTCTCCTTTTACTAATTCACTACACTGCCCACAACAATCAGGTACTATTTTCTCATCTAACATCTCTTTTATCTCCTTCTTTGTTTTTACCAAACTCTTATCTACCATACAACAACATGGGGAAACGGTTCCATCTACAAAATAAAACTGCATTAAATCATGGTCTATATACTTACAAGAATAGTTTGTATACTCTTTCTCTTTTAGTTTATATTTATTTTGATATGAAGTTTTAGTTTGTAGACTTTGTATAATAATTGGTATTTCATGTTTTTTACAAACTCTTTTAAAGGTTTTAAATCTTGTTTGTAATCTGTTGCAAATATTTTTATTTTTTTTCTAACATCAAATTAAAAAACATCATTTCATAAATATATCAAAAAAACACTTTAAAATAATCAAAAATATTACAATTTGTAATCAAATCAATTGAATTAAAAAATATTCGTTAAAATCCAAAGTATTGACAATAAAAAATAAATATAATAAAATACATTGTATATATAGGAATAGAAATGTTTAAAAATAAAACTATAAGATATTCTTTTGAAAAAAATGAGATTTTAAAAAAAGATAGAGATATTAGTTTTGAAGATGTGATTTTAAGTATTGAAAATGGAAACTTATTAGATGATATTGAACATCCAAATAAGGAAAAATATCCAAATCAAAATATATTTATAATCTTGGTTAAAATTAAAGATTATGTATATTTAGTACCTTATGTTGAAGATGAAGATTCAATATTTTTAAAGACAATTATTCCTTCAAGACAGATGAATAAAAAGTATAATAAAGGAGCTAAAAATGACACTTGATAAATATGAAGAAGAACTTTTACAAAGTGTTGAAAATGATGAATGGAAGAGTAAAAACAATAGAGAGAAAAGACTTAAAGAATTACAATCATATATTAAAAACCAAAAGAAAAAAGCTATATCTATAAGGGTAAATGAAAATGATATTTATGAACTAAAAAAGAAAGCTTTAGAAAACTCTATTCCATATCAAACAATAATACAGATACTTATTCATCAATTTGCATCAAATAAAATTAAATTAGATGTATAAACTATAACATAGATGTGCAGGAGATTTAAAATGAATGTCAAACCTATAAAAACAGAACAAGATTCCATTTGAAAGTTTGTTTGGAATAAAAACTATAGTCTAGAGGTTATTTACGTATATTTGCCTCTAGTTTATTTGTGTAGTAAGAAATAGGGTATGTTAAAAGTAAATATCCTACTGCTAGTGGGATATAGCTTTCTAAGGTTGAATAAGTATATGCATTAACTTCTTGGGCATTCATTGTAAATTCACTAATAGAGATAATTGATAAAAGGGATGAGTCTTTTATAATACTTGCAAATTGTCCTGTCAACGCTGGTAACATTCTTCTAAATGCTTGGGGAAAGATTATATATCTGTACATTTGATAATTTGTCATTCCAAGACTTAAAGCAGTTTCATATTGTTCAAAATCCACTGATTCTATTGCACCTCTTATAATTTCACTTACATAAGCTCCTGCAAAAAGTGCCAAAATAACAGTCCCAACAATATATCTATTTTCAAAACCTAAATTATTAGCAAATACATAAAAGAATATAAGAATTTGAACAAGTAGGGGAGTTCCTCTTATAATTTCAATATAAAATCTTGAAAAAAATCTAAGAATTATTAGTTTTGAATTTTGTGCATAAGCAAAAAACAAACCAATTATAAAACTTAGAATTAAAGCAAAAAATGAGATGATGATAGTCATAAAAAAACCATCAATAAATTTTTGTCTATATTCCCAAACACTATCCCAGTTAAAAGTGTAAGATACATTTTTAAACATAAAATAAAATGTAATAAGTACTAAAACAATAAGAAAGATTAGATTAAAGAGATAAACAAACTTTGAAGTTTGTCTATCTTTTTTTAATCCTAATTCATGGATAAAAAAATCTTTTAGTTTAATAATTACTTCCTAGAAGAAGAATGGAATGCCAAGTTCATCAAATGTTTTTTTAGCATCTGTTAAATATTTATTTGCAAAGGTATCAAATGTTCCATCATCTTTTGCTCTTTTAATAAAAGTATTTACCTCTTCTATTAGTGGGTCATTTTGTCTTAAAGCAACTCCCCAATACTCAAAATCTTTTTGAAAAGATTGTAACAATGGAACAGTTGTATCCATATTTTTTGCATAGTTTTTATAAATAGTTAATTGATCATAAATAAAACCATCAGCTTTACCTTGAACAACTTCAAGAACACAAGCTGCCTCTTTATCAAAAACTAAAACTTCAGCATTAGGTAAATTATCTTTTGCATAGATATGTCCAGTTGAGCCTTTTTTTACTGCAACTTTTTTACCTGTGACATTTAAATCATCTATTGATGTTATACCTGAATTCTTATTTGCTAAGATTGCAAGGGAACTTTGAGCATAAGGAATTGAAAAAGCAATCGATTTTTTTCTCTCTTCAGTAATTGTCATAGAAGAGATTATTATATCAATTTTTCCAGTTTTTAGTGATGGAATAAGTCCATCCCATGCAATGTTTTCTATTACAACATCTCTTCCTAAATATTCACCTAAGGCCTTTGCCATATCAACTGAAACCCCTGAAGGTGTTCCATCTTTATCGCTCATTTCAAAGGGTGGATAAGCTAATTCCATACCAACTTTTAAAACCTTTTTTTGAGGTTCCTCTTGTGTTTTAACGTCCTCTTTTTTTTCACCACATCCTACTAGAAAAAGTACTAAAATAGATGAAAATACTATTAACAAGTTCTTCATAGCTTTCCTTTATAAATATATGACAATATTATCTCTAAATAAACTTACTGTAAAGTTAGATATAATTTTCCAATGTATAAAAGTTGTGCTTTTTTTTGAATTTATATTTAGTTAGAATTTGTAATAATTTTAAAATCAATAAATAAAGAGTCTATATTGTTTCTGAAGTTTTTAGAAAATACAGGAGATAAAACAATCCTATCTGTAAAAGAGGGGTTTAGTTTTATTTTTTTTGTATTTGAGTCAATTTTAAATATTCTTAACCCTTTTAGTTACAATAAAACTATGTTTAAAAATCTTGTTTTAGAGATTTATGAAAGTAGTATAAAAAGATTTCTCTCTTTTTTGTTTTTAGCTGTTGTTTTGGGTTCTATTTTAATTTTAATAGCAATGATATTTGCAATAAGGTTTAATTTAGTGGAACAAATTGGGGTTTTATTAATCTCATTTATTGTAAATGAATTTTCTCCAATATTTACAACTTTATTTTTTATTTTTGTCTATGGCTTAAGTATACAAGAAAAAACAAAACTTGAAAGTTTAAATGATAAAAATGATATTCTTAATTTATATAATGCAAAACTTGTTAATTGTATTTTTTTAGTACCTTTGATGTCCTTTTTATTTGCAACTTTGATGATTTTAAGTGCTTGTGTTGTTTCTATATTTTTTTTAGATTTTAGTTTAGAAACATATAAAAATTTGATTATAAACTCTATATCTTTAGAAAATATATTTATATTACTTATAAAATCTTCTGTATCAAGTCTTTTGACTATGTTAGTACCTATATTTTATGCAAATAAATTAAGACAATTTAACAAAAATATTAATGTTGCTTCTAGTCTAAAAATTTTTATTATAATGTTGATAATACTTTTAAGTATTGAATTGGCATCAATTTTGATTGTTTATTAAGGGTATATTTTATGGAACACAGTAAAACAAAAGTTAGAGTTGGAATATTTGTATTTATTTTATTTTTAAATTTTATTGCAGCAATTGTTTACATTGTTATAGAAAAAGGTCTTTTAGAAAAAAGGTACTCTTATACTTTTAATTCATATAGTGCAGAATCTTTTTTTGTTGGTATGCCCATAAAGGTTTCTGGATTTACAATTGGTAAATTAGATTCAATTGAATTATTAGATAATGGAACAGTAGATTTTGTTTTTAGTGTTAATGAAAAAAATCAAAAATGGATTAATGAAGGAAGTTTATTGATGTTAAAAAAACCATTATTAGGTTCTTCTCATATAATTCTTTATTCTGCAATTGGAAATTCAATTTTAAATGATGGTTCAAAACTAGATATAATTGTTAGTAATGACATTGATGATTTAGTATTAAAGTTAAATCCTGTAGTTACAAAATTAGAGAATATAGTAAATTCAGTTGATAAGATAACAACATATTTAGCAAAAGATGATTCTGAATTGATGAAAATTGTAAAAAATATAGAAAAGTTTACTTCCCTTTTAATTGAAAATAAATCATTATTAACAACAATTACTGGAAATGAAAAAGCAACAAACTCCTTGATTGATAGTATGGAAAAATTGCCAAGTTTAATGAATAATATTAATAAAATAAGTTCTAATGTTGATAAAGAAATCATTCCTGAAGTTACAAAGTTTATAAAAGAATTGAGTGAAATCGCAAAAGATATTGAGAACAAATTACAAAAACTTGATGGTGTTGTTAATTCAGTTGGTTCATACGATAAAGATTTATTACAAATAAAAGATGGAATTAAAACAGGAATATTAAAATCAAATGAGATAATTGAAAAAGTAGATAATCTTTTCCAAAATCAAACAGATAAAAAGGTTATTTTACCATGATATTTAAAACTTTTATTTTCTCTTGTGTATTATTTATTTTAGTTGGATGTTCTTTTAAAGCTATACCTAATCAATGGGAATATGATAGTGCAAAGGCTTACAATTCTTATATGAAAAACTTTTTATCAAATAAAGAAATCCTTGCAAAAAGTGATTTAGAAAAAGCTATTAATTATGCAAAACAAAGTGCAAATTTAAATCAACTTGCAAAAATTTATTTAGGTAAATGTGCCTTAAATATTAGTATTGGGATTAATTTAAATTGTCAAGATTATCAAGATATAAAAAGATTAATTAACAATAAAAATTTAGATGTATATTTTTCAATGCTTCAAAAAAAACTTAAAAAAGAAGAGTTGAAATTTTTGCCAAAACAGTATAAAAAATTTTATCAATATTACTTTGATGGAAAAATTGTTAACTCCTTTGATTATATATTTGATGTAGAAAATATCACTTCATTATTTGTTGTTTCTAGTTTACATAAAGATAAATTATCTAAAAATCAAATCAATGAAATTATTGACAAAGCCTCATATTATGGTTATAAAAGAGTTGTTCTTTATTGGTTAAATAATTTATATGAAAAAGAAGAAAATAAAATAAAAAAAGATTTAATTTTAGAAAAAATAAATATCTTAAAATCTTAAAAAAAGCTAATTTGTTTAATTAAGACAATTTTTATCCTATTTAAAATATAATGTCGCCAATTTAATCAAAATCAAACGATTTTTATGGAATAGTTATTGCATAGAAATCTTTAAAAGAAAAATAGGAAAACGTATGGAAGTATATTTAGACAATAATGCGACAACAAAGGTAGATCCAGAAGTATTTAAAGCAATGGAACCATTCTTTTGTCACATTTATGGAAACCCAAATTCATTACATAAGTTTGGAGCTGGAACACATCCTAAGATGATTGAAGCTTTAAACTATTTATATGAAGGTATTAATGCAGCTGATGAAGATGATATTATTATTACAGGAAATGCAACAGAGAGTAATAATACAGTTATCAAAGGTATTTGGGTTGATAAAATATTAAATGGAAATAAAAATCATATAATTACTTCAGAAGTTGAACACCCAGCAATTACTGCAACATGTAAATTTTTAGAAACTCAAGGTGTGAGTGTAACTTATTTACCAGTTAATGAAGAGGGTGTTTTAGAAGCATCATCTGTAAAAGATTATATTAGAGAAGATACAGCTTTAGTATCTATTATGTGGGCGAATAATGAAACTGGTAAACTTTTCCCAATCAAAGAGATTGGAGCTATTTGTAAAGAAGCAGGAGTACCTTTTCATACTGATGCAACTCAGGCAATTGGTAAAGTTCCTGTTGATGTTCAAGCATGTAATGTAAACTATTTATCGTTTTCTGCACATAAATTCCATGGACCAAAGGGTGTTGGTGGATTGTATGTTCAAGATGGTTTTGCTTTAACTCCATTATTACATGGTGGTGAGCAAATGGGTGGACATAGAGCTGGAACTGTTGATGTAGCTTCTATGGTTGGAATGGGTGTTGCAATGAAATTAGCAACTTCACCTATGGCTTTAGCTTATGAAGAAAATCATGTTAGAAAACTAAGAGATAAATTAGAAAATGCAATCTTAGAGATTCCAGAAACAATAGTAATTGGTGGAAAAGAAAATAGAACTCCTAATACAACACTAATCTCAATTAGAGGTGTTGAAGGTGAATCAATGTTATGGGATATGAATCAAAAAGCAATTGGTGCTTCTACTGGTTCAGCCTGTGCCTCTGAAGACTTAGAAGCAAATCCTGTTATGAATGCCTTTGGTAGTGACAGTGAATTAGCTCATACAGGTGTAAGATTTTCATTAAGTAGATTTAATACTGAAGAAGAGATTGATTATGCGATTGATGTGATTAAAAATGCAATACATAGATTAAGAAATATTTCAAGTTCATATGCATACACACCAAAAAATCACGTATCACAATTATAAGAAAAAAAGATAAGGAAATAAAAAATGGCTAAAAATGATTTAATTACTGGTTCAATTTGGGACGAATACTCAAATCAAGTTATTAGAAGAATGGATGACCCAACTCATCAAGGTGAAATTACAGAAGAGCAAGCAAAACAGATGGGTGGAAAATTAATCGTTGCTGACTTTGGTGCAGAATCATGTGGAGATGCAGTTAGACTTTATTGGTGTGTAAATCCTGAAACTGATGTAATTTTAGATTCTAAATTTAAATCTTTTGGTTGTGGTACAGCTATTGCTTCATCTGATGCTATGGCAGAACTTTGTGTTGGAAAAAAAGTTCAAGATGCAGTAAAAATTACAAATATTGATGTTGAAAAAGCACTTAGAGACCATCCAGATGTTCCTGCAGTTCCACCACAAAAAATGCACTGTTCAGTTATGGCATATGATGTTATTAAAAAAGCAGCGGGAACTTATCTTAATGTAGATATGGAATCTTTTGAAGAAGAGCAAATTATCTGTGAATGTGCAAGGGTAACATTAGGTACTTTACAAGAAGTTATTAGAATCAATGACCTTAAAACAGTTGAACAAATTACAGATTTTACAAAAGCTGGAGCATTTTGTAAATCATGTATTAAACCAGGTGGACATGAAGAAAAAGATATCTATTTAGTTGATATTTTATCTGATGTTAGAGCTCAAATGGAACAAGAAAAATTAAAAGCAGCTGCTGATACAACTGAATCAGGTGAAAATTCATTTGATAAAATGACTATTGTTCAAAGAATTAAAGTTATCGATACAGTTTTAGATACAGATATTAGACCTATGCTTATGATGGATGGTGGTAATATGGAGATTATTGATATTAAAGATAATATGCCTCACTACGATTTATATATTAGATATTTAGGTGCATGTAATGGTTGTGCATCAGGAGATACTGGTACATTATATGCTATTGAATCAGTACTTAAACAAAAAGTTGACGAGAATATTAGAGTATTACCAATCTAATAATTAAATATTTAAAATAATATTTTAAAAGCCCATACTTAGGTGTATGGGCTTTTTTTTTGATTAAAATACATTTATTTACTACTAAAATAGAAAAATTAAGATAAAATAAGTTAACAGATAGATAACATGAAAATAATTTTAGGAGAAAATATGTTTGGTTTTGGCAAAAACGAAGAAGAGTCTGCACGATTAAGTGCAATGGAAGAGAATTACGCAATTATTTCTTTTAAACCTGATGGTACAATTATCCATGCAAATAATAACTTTTTAAATGCTTTAGGATATAACTTATCAGAAGTAGTTGGAAAACATCATAGAATTTTTTGTAATAGTACTTATGTAAATTCAAGAGAATATGAAAATTTTTGGAAAGATTTAAATAGTGGAAAATCAAATATTGATGAATTTGAAAGAATTAGAAAAGATGGAAGTTCAGTTTGGATTCAAGCTTCATATACTCCTGTTAAAGATAAAAGTGGGAAAGTAATAAGGGTAGTTAAATTCGCACAAGATATTACTTCTTCAAAAATGGTAATTGATGCAGTAAATAAAGCAATTGATTTAGCAAAAACTGGAATTTTTAATCAACAAATAAAAGAATCAACAGATAATGAAGGAGTAGAAGCATTAAAAAATGGGGTAAATGATTTATTCCAAATTGTTTCATCAAAAGTTGATGGGGATTTAAATAAGGTATCAGTTGCACTAGCAAGTTATCAAAAATTAGACTTTACCCATAAAATTTCTGGAAATGATATTGGTGAAACAGCAAAAGGTTTAAACTCTTTATCTGATGTAATTACAGCAATGCTTTTAGAAAATAAAATAAATGGTTTAACTTTAGATGAAAGTTCAAATATTTTACTTAAAAATGTAGATTCTTTAAATGTAAATTCAAATGAAGCAGCAGCATCTTTAGAAGAAACTGCAGCAGCTTTAGAGGAAATTACTAGTAATATCTCATCTAATACACAAAATATTGTAAAAATGTCAGGTTTTGCAAATCAAGTTACTGCTTCAGCATCTGAGGGTAAAGATTTAGCACAACAAACTACAACTGCTATGACAGAAATTGATGATGAGGTAAATGCAATTAATGAAGCAATCACAGTAATTGATCAAATTGCATTCCAAACAAATATTCTATCTTTAAATGCGGCAGTTGAAGCTGCTACAGCAGGTGAAGCAGGAAAAGGTTTTGCAGTTGTTGCTCAAGAAGTTAGAAACCTAGCAAGTAGAAGTGCAGAAGCAGCAAAAGAGATCAAAAACTTAGTTGAAAATGCTACAAACAAAGCTAATAGTGGTAAATCAATCTCAGAAAAAATGATTAAAGGTTATAATGAATTAAGTGATAATATTGCAAAAACGATTGAATTAATTTCTGATATTGAAGGTGCTTCAAAAGAGCAATTATCTGGAATTGAACAAATAAATGATGCAATAAATAGCCTTGATCAACAAACTCAATTAAATGCTTCAATTGCAAACGAAGCCCATGATGTAGCAGTTCAAACTGATGAGATTGCTAAATTAATTGTTATAAGTGCAGATGAGAAAAACTTTGATGGTAAAGAGAGTGCAAAAGCAAAAGCTGTAAATAGAAAATCATCTTCAGTACAGGTGCAAGCTCCTAAAAAAGTTAATCAACCTAAGCAAGTAAGCCATTCTCAGCCAAATAAAATAGTTAGTAATGTAGCTGATTCAGATGAATGGGAAAGCTTTTAATTATTTAAAAATATAATCTACTAAAAACTGCGTATTATATAGCTTTTGATATAATACGCAGAATCTATTAATATTAATACTACATTTCCAAATTTAAGGACAATTTATGTCAAATGACCAAATATTAAAAAACACAAATGCACAAATATTAGATGAGTTTAATGCTTCAATTATGTTTGATAAAGAGTTATATGCTCAAGATATAAAAGGTTCAATTGCCCATTCACAAATGTTATGTGAACAAGGGGTTTTAACAAAAGATGAACAAGAAGCTATTGAATCAGGACTTTTACAAGTAAAAGAAGAGATTGAATCAGGTAACTTTGAATTTACCCTTGAAACTGAAGATATCCATATGGCAGTTGAAAGTAGACTTACAGAAATAATTGGTGAACCAGGGAAAAAACTTCATACAGCAAGAAGTAGAAATGACCAAGTTGCAACAGATTTTAGATTATATGTTCAAGAGAAAAGTTTGAGTATTAAATCACAACTAAAAGAGTTGATAAAAGTATTTGTTGAAGTTGCTAATAAACATACTACAACATTAATTCCAGGTATGACACATTTACAACATGCACAACCTTTAAATTTTGGTTATCATTTATTGGCTTATGCAAATATGTTTAAAAGAGATTATGAAAGGTTTGAAAGTTCATATGAGAGAAACAACTATTCACCTTTAGGGAGTGCAGCATTAGCTGGTACTCCACATAATATAAATAGGGAATCAACTTCACAAAAACTAGGTTTCAAATCTCCAACAACTCATGCTATGGATACAGTTTCAGATAGAGATTTTGCATTAGAAATTTTATTTAACATAAGTACTTCTATGATGCATATTTCTAGAATCTCTGAAGAGTTAGTAACTTGGTCATCATATGAGTTCCAATTTGTTAGAATGAGTGATGAATATGCTACAACAAGCTCAATAATGCCACAAAAGAAAAATCCTGATGTACCTGAATTACTTAGAGGGAAAACAGGTAGAGTTTATGGAAATTTAATTTCACTTCTAACTGTAATGAAAGGTTTACCATTAGCTTATAACAAAGATACTCAAGAAGATAAAGAGGGAGTTTTTGATTCAGTTAAAACAATTGAAATCTCACTTTCAATCTTAACAGAAGTTATTAGAACTATGATTGTAAATGTAGATAAAATGGAAAATGCATGTAAAATTGGACATTTAACTGCAACAGATTTAGCAGACTTTTTAGTTCAAAAACAAAATATGCCATTTAGAACAGCTTATTATATAACAAAAGATGTAGTTGCATATGCTAACTCTTTAAATAAAGATATAAGTGAACTTACAATAGATGAGATTAGAAATGCAAATGAACAATTAAAAGATGTAAGTGAAGAACTTGTTATGTATTTAGATTTAAGAAATTCAATGAATGCAAGAAACTCTTTTGGTGGAACATCTACACTTCAAACGGTTGAGCAAATTAAAGTTTTTGAAGAATGGTTAAATAATTAATAAATTTAAAAGAAAGAATAAAAATAGATGAAAATTTCATCTATTTTTATATTTATAGTTTAAGATAAGAATTGTTTTGTAGCCGCATAAAGTGCTTGAATATCAGTTTTACCAATAAATCCATCAACACCAATTTGATTCATTTTATTTCTAACTGCATCAGTTGTCATAGATGAATTAACTACAACAGGAATATGTGCATATTTATTACTAGATTTAATAAATGAGGCAACTTGGAAACCATCTGTTTCTGGCATTTCAATATCTGTAATAACTAAAGCTATCTTCTCAGCTCCAACCTCTTCAATTCTTTGAATTAATTGAGCTCCATTTACATACATTTCAAAATGTATATTCGCTTTTTTGAAAAATTTAGTTAATACTTCTCTAGCAACACCTGAATCTTCTGCTGCTAAAACTAATTTATCTGTTTTAAAAGGTGCATCAACATATTTATTTAAAGTATCTTCTCCATCATCAACCCAACCTAAGTCTTTTAGAAGTTGCTCTGCATTAAATACTGTACATAATTCATCTTTATCATGAACTTTAACATAAGTTGTATATGTAATTTTAGAATTAGTCTCTTCTGAGTGTCTTAATTCATCTGTTGTTTTTTCAACAATATCCAACATATCTTTGATTAAAAAACCTACTTTTTTATGATTGAATTCACAATATATAATTAATTTATAGTCTTTAGTATCTAAATGTGGTAATCCAAGCCATGCATCTAAATTAATTAATGTTACAGGCTCTCCTCTAATAGTCGCAATTCCTGCAATTACAGCTGTATCCTTTGGAGTATCATTTATAGTACACTCTTCAGTGATAATAAAAGCTTTTACTTTTGCAATATTAATTGCGTAAATATTGTTGTGTCCAGTGTAAAAAACAGCTAATTGCTGTACATTTCTCAAGTGGCCTTGAGTCATTTGCTCAACACTATTAATACCGTTCATGAAGACCCTTTTTTTGGTTTTATATAAATTATAATGCTTTTTTTCTTATACTTAACTTTAAAAAATTATTTTATTTGTTTTTGTTAATAATCTTTCTTATTGTAACAGATGCCATCATAAAGCCAAAAGAACCAGTTACTGCTTCAAAACTTCCTTTTTCTAGGCAGTTAGGGTCTTCGCTTGAAAAGACAACCTTGAACTTTCTTTTAAAACCTTGTTTTTTTAATTCATATCTTATTTTTTTAATAAATGGGTCATTATATGTATCCCAAATTGATTTATATTCGATTTTACTTGGATCTAACCTTTTTGCACTTCCACTTGTGCTAATCACTTTTGTGTAAAATTTCTTGATTAAATGTACCTTTGGTTTTACATCATCAATGGCATCTAATATATAATCATATTGTGAAAAATCAAAATTATCAATCCATTCTGGAGTAATTTTTGCATGAATTGCAGTTATATTTGGGTACCTTTCTTTTAATGACTCAACTTTAATTCTTCCAATATTTCCATGACTTCCAAGTTGTCTATTCATGTTTGACTCTTCGTACGTGTCAAAGTCTACAATGGTAATATCAGTAATTCCCGTATTGTATAATGAATCTAAGGCAAAGCTTCCAACTCCTCCAACACCTAATAATATTAATTTAGTATTTTGAAATTTTTTAAAATTTTCTTCCCCGAATAGTTTAAGGGTTCTATCATATTGTTGCATATCTACTCTTTTGTACTTTTTATTTATTAAAATTTAGGTATTATATCCAATTAAACGAAATAAAATATTATATAGGAGGCGTTCATGGATAAAGAACCAATGACGCGAGTTGGATATGAAAAAATTACTTCTGAATTAGAGTTTTTAAAAAATACTGAAAGACCTGAAACTGTAATTGCTTTGGATGAAGCAAGACAATTGGGAGATTTAAAAGAGAACGCTGAATATCATGCTGCAAAAGATAAACTTGCATTAATTGATGCACAAATAGCAGAGTTAGGATCTATTATAAGTAAGGCTGTAATAATTGACCCAGAAAGTTTACCACACGATAGAATAAGTTTTGGTTCAACTGTTGAACTTTTAGATGTTGATACTGAAGAAGAGTTTATATACGCAATTGTTGGTGGAGTTGAATCAAATGCTGATAATGGTTTGATTTCGTTTAATTCACCACTTGCAAAACAACTTTTAGGAAAAGAAGAGGGTGATGAAGTTGAAGCAACTTTACCTGGTGGTAAAAAAACTTTTGAAATTTTAAATGTAACTTATAAGGAGCTTGATTTATAATGAATGTAGCTATTATTGGAGCTAGTGGATATACTGGTTTAGAATTAATAAAAATTTTAATTAATCATCCAAAGTTTAATATTACATATATTGCAAATTCAACAGGTGAAGAAAATGTTCAAGATTTACACCCTTGTTTAAAAGATGTTATAGATGTTGAAGTTCAAAAAGCAGATGCTAAAGAGGTTGCTAAAGCAGCTGATTTAGCTTTTTTAGCACTTCCCCATAAAACTGCAATGTTTTTTGCAAAAGAGTTATTAGATTTAGGTGTAAAAGTAGTTGATTTAAGTGCTGATTATAGACTTGAATTAGAAACATATGAAAAACATTATTGTCCCCATGAAGATAAAGAGCATATAAAAGATTCAGTTTATGGATTACCTGAATATTATAGTGAAGATTTAAAAAATGCAAAACTTGTTGCAAATCCTGGATGTTTCCCAACAGCAGCACTTTTAGCACTTTTACCTTTTATAGATTATATAGAAGAGGGATCTCAAATATTCATTGATGCAAAAACTGGTATGAGTGGAGCAGGAAAAGGTTTAAAAGAGGTTACTCATTTTGGACACTTAAACGAAAATTGCCATGCTTATAATCCATTTAATCATAGACATATGCCAGAGATTGAAGAGAAAATTCAAAAACTAACTAATAAAGAGTTTCAAATAAATTTTGTACCACATTTGTTGCCAATTACAAGGGGTATGTTAGTATCAGTTTTTGCAACGCTTAAAGATGAAATTGATGTTGAAAAAATCTTAGAAGATAGATATAAAGACAGTGAATTTATTAGATTAAGAAATACACCAGTAGATTTAAAATCAACTGCTGGTACAAATTTTTGTGATTTATATGTATCAAGAAATGGTAAGGCATTGTTTGTAAATTCTTCAATTGATAATTTATTAAGAGGAGCTTCTTCTCAAGCGGTTGTTAATGCAAACTTAATTTGTGGTTTTGAAGAGTATGAGGGAATACCAAAAATAGCATATGTGCCTTAATCTAAAAAAAGGGGCTATATTTGTAGCCGATTCCCATTTTAGTGAAGTAAATGTAGAGTTTTTATCTTTTTTAGAAAAACTGAAAAAAAAAGAGATAGAAACTTCTCAACTTTTTTTAATGGGAGATATGTTTGATTTTATATCTGGTGAGAGTAGATATTTCGTAAAAATAAATCAAAAGCTTATTGATATTATTAATGAATTGTCACATAATATTGAAATTATTTATTTAGAGGGAAATCACGATTATAATCTTCAAAAGCTTTTTCCAAAACTAAAAGTTTATAAAAGAGAATCTCAGCCAATTTTTGCAAAATATGAAAATAAAACAATTGCCTTAGCCCATGGTGATATTTATACTCCAAAGGGTTATGACATCTATTGTAAAATCATAAGAAACTCTGCACTTTTAATTTTTTTAAATTTTATAGATTTTAATTATTGGCTTTCAAAAAAAATTTATAATAAATTAATTAAAAAAAGTATTTGTTCAAAGATGAAAGATTTTGATTCTTTTGCCAAAAAAAGATTATCATATTACAACAGTGATATTGTAGTAGAAGGGCATTTCCATCAAGGAAAACATTATGAAGAAAAAAATAAGCTTTATGTAAATATCCCATCTTTGTGTTGTAACAAAAAATATACAATATTTGATGGAAAATTTATTACAACTCAATTGTAACTTTGTTATGATAAAATCCTCAAATTTTTAAAGAATATTGGAAATAGAAATGAAAATAGATAAATTATATGAACGTGAAATAGAAGATATTTTAAGTTATGAAGATTTTATTGAAAAAATTGGTTCAAAGGCTGATGAGACTTTTTTAAGAGAACTTCATAAAAAATATGAATATAGATCTCAAGAAGAAGCTTTAAGAACTTTACAAATTGAACTTATTAAATTACAAGAACATCTTGAAAAGAAAAATGAAAAAATGATTATATTAGTTGAAGGTAGAGATGCTTCAGGAAAAGGTGGTGCTATTAGAAGAATCACTAGATATATGAATGAAAAACATTATAGAGTTGTTGCTTTGGGAAAACCTTCAAGTACACAAATGACACAATGGTATTTTCAAAGATATGTTGAACAGTTTCCTAAAGCAGGTGAGATAGTTATTTTTGATAGATCTTGGTACAACAGAGCTATGGTCGAGCCAGTTTTTGGGTTTTGTACAGAAAATCAATATGAAACTTTTATGAAAACTGTTACAAGATTTGAAGATGATTTAAGTGAACACGGAATCCATTTTTTAAAAATTTATTTTTCTGTAACAAAAGATGAGCAAGCAAGAAGATTTGAAGAGAGGGAAGAAAACCCTTTAAAACAGTGGAAACTTAGTGAGATTGACCTTCAAATGCAAGAAAGATGGCTTGAGTTTACAGAAAAAAAATATAGAATGCTAAAAGAAACAAATACTGAAAAATCCCCTTGGATAATTATAAGAAGTGATGACAAATTCGTAGCTAGATATAATGCAATAAAAACAATCTTAAACAGTGTTGATTATGAAGGAAGAGATGAAAGAATAAACTTTCAAGTTGATCCTGAAATTGTTATTAGTGCAGAAAAAGAACTAGAAATCATGGATGATAACGCAAAGAAAATAAATATAAAATTGTAGAAAAAAATCTACAATTTTATTAACTTTTATAAGAATATAACTTTTTTACTTCTTAGTAAACTAATATAATATATAATACAAAACTATAGAATTTAAGGTTGTTTTGTATGTTAAAAATACTACTAGTATTCTTTTTTTTAGCTATTTCATCATTCTCAAATGATTTATTCACAAAAGAAGAAAAAAGTTGGATTAAAAATAATCCAAATATTAAAATTGCAATGATAAATAATTTTCGTCCCTTTAGTTATGTTGAGAATGGAAAACACAAAGGTTTTAGTGTTGATTTATTAAATAAAATTTCTGAAATAAGTGGCTTAACCTTTGATGTAAAAAATGCAAAATGGTCCAAAACACTAAGCTCTTTTAAAGAGCAAGAAGTTGATATGATATCAGATATCTCTTTTACTAAAGAAAGAGAAAGTTATTCCCTTTTTACAAATGCTTATTATGAAATCCCAATTTATATATTTGGACTTAAAAATGATAAAAGTTATATCGATAATACAAGTTTGAAAGGTAAAAAAGTTGGTGTTACTAAGAATATATTTTATAAGGATGAATTGGCAAAACATGGAGTTGTAATTATAGAATTTTCTTCTAGTGAAGATAAGGCAAAGGCTTTAGTAACGGGTCAAATAGATTATTTTTTATCTTCATACTCAACAGGAACAAAAGCAATAAAATCACAATCTTTAGTTGATGTAAAAGCAATTGATGAGTATATCAATATTAAAAAAGAGGATTTAAGATTTGCAGTAAATAAAAATAAACCTCTATTAAAATCAATTTTAAATAAATCATTAAAGCAAATAGAGAATAAATACTTCTCTTTTTTGGCAAATAAATGGATTCTTGGAAATGAAAATATTGATAATATAGTTAAGCTTTTTTCAATGGAGGAGCGAAATTTTATCAATAATACAAAAAATAATCCTGTTAAAATAGGTTCTATTGATACATATATCCCTTTTAGTTTCTCATATAATGGTGAAAAAATAGGTTTTACCCAAGAGTTAATCGAAATAATTGCTAAAAAAAGTGGTTTAACTTTTGAAAAAGTTGGTGGAACTTGGCCACAAGTTTATGGAAAATTTGAAAACAATGAGATTGATATAATTTCAGAGTTATCATATAGAGAAGAGAGATTACCTTTTACCCTTTATACAAAACCTTATTATGAGATTCCAATTGGTGTATTTGCTAGAGATGATTTTGGTACTTATAGTGGATTAAAATCTTTAAAGGGTAAAAAAGTAGGAATAGTTAAAGGCTCATATTTAATTGGTGCTTTAAAAGATGAAAAAGATTTTGAAATAGTTCAATTTGATACAAATAATGATAAGTTTTATGGTTTAAGGGATGGTATTGTTGATGTTGTATTAAGTAGAACAATGAGTGTTTATAGACTAGAAAATCTTATGATAAAAGGGATTAAAGTTGTAGGGATATTTTCAAATGATAATATTAAAAATGAAGATTTAAGATTTGGTATTAGAGTTGAACAAAAAATCTTAGCTTCTATTATAAAAAAGACTTTAGCCTCTATTCCTTATTCTAAAATTACTCAGTTAAAACAAAAATGGATTTTAGAAAACTATGGAAAAAAAGAAGAAATAGATTCACAAAATACTTTAGTTTTTACAAAAGATGAAAAAGCGTTTATAAAAAAACACCCTGAAATAACTTATAGTGAAGTAAATTGGAAGCCTCTATCTATAATCGAAAATAATACTATGAATGGAATTATGGGAGATTATCTTAAATTAGTTTCTAAAAAAACAGGAATAAAATTTAAATATATTCCAGCTTCTTCATGGTCAGAAGTATTAAATATGTTTAAAGATAAAAAAATAGATTTAGTCCCAGGAATAGGAACAAGTCCCCAAGAGGTAAAATTAGGTTTAGTTAGTAATACTTATAGTAAATATCCTATGGCAATTGTTACAGGGGAGAATATTAAATATATTCAGAATTTAAATGAGTTAGATTCAAAAACAATCGCAGTTCCAAAATACTATACTAGCTATAACTATTTAGTTGAAAAACACCCAAAAATAAAAATAATTGAAACAGAAAATATCCCGGAAGCTTTATTAAAAGTTGAAGCTAAGGAAGCTGATGCTTTTATAGGTCATATTGCAACATCTTTGTACTATTTAAGTGAACTTCATTTAAAAAATTTAAAAATAAGTGGAGTTGCTGATTTTAACTTTGAACATAAATATCTTATTCAAAATGAATATCCTTTATTATTATCAATTATTAATAAAACCTTTGATGCTATAACACAAGAGGAGAAAAAAACAATTCATTCAAAGTGGATTCAACCACAAATTATAAAAGAGAGTACAAACTATGAACTTATTTATAAGATTATAGGAGGGTTTACTTTAATCTTGATTGTGGCTTTATATTTTTTAAGCATTTTAAAAAAACAAAAAAAAGAGTTTGAAACTATATTTGAAACTTCAAAAGATGGAATAGCAATAATAGATTTAAAAACAAAATTCAAAAAATATAATGATGCTTATTTAAAAATGTTAAATTATTCTGATGATGAATTAAAAACTAAATTATTAGATGAAATTGTTATTGTAGAGCAAAAAGAATTATTGAATAATATGTTAAAAAATGTGTTAAAAGATGGATATGTTAAAAATCTTGAAACAGTTTATGTGGATAAAAATGAGAATAGAGTTAATGTAAATATGACTGCTTCATTACTTCCAGATAAAAAAAGAGTTCTTATTGTTACAAAAGATGTAACATCTTTAAAACTACTTGAAAATCATATGAAATTAGCTTCAATGGGTGAAATGATAGGGAATATTGCCCACCAATGGAGACAACCTTTAAGTGTAATTACAAGTAGTGCATCAGGACTTAGAATTAAATCTGAATATGAAGAAAAAATCTCTTTAGATGATGTAAAAAATTTTTCAGACACAATTTTAAATCAAGCTAATTATTTATCTGAAACAATTGATGACTTTAAAAACTTTATTAAAGGTACGAATGAGTTTAGTGAAATAGATATTTTAAGTGTAGTTAAAAAATCACTAAGTTTAACAAAACCTTCAATTTCAGATAATTTTATTAAAATAGTTACAAATATAGATGATAATCTGAGTATAAATGGTAATAAAAGTGAATTAGAACAAGTATTAATTAATATTATGAATAATGCAAAAGATGCATTGATTCAAAATGTAAATAATGGTGATAGATTAATTTTTATAACTACAAAAAAAATAGATGAAAACTCTTTAGAACTAAGAATTTGTGATAATGGTGGAGGAATCTCTAAGGATATTATTCAAAGAATTTTTGAACCATATTTTACAACAAAACATAAATCTATTGGTACAGGTCTTGGATTATCAATTGTAGATAAGATTATTAGAGAAAGACATGAACAAACAGTCAAAGTTCACAATGAAAGTTTTAAACATGAAGGTAAAGATTATATTGGGGCTTGTTTTTCAATAGTTTTTACAAAAAAGTAAATACTTATGGTAAAGAATTATAAAAAAAGTTTGAACAACTCATAATTCAATCTTGGATATAATCCTGTCATGAGTAAATTTAAAGTAAAAACCCAATATGAACCAGCTGGTGATCAACCTAATGCAATAAAGCAAATAAGTGATTCAATCCTAAGTGGAAATAAGTATACAACCCTTGAAGGTGTAACAGGCTCTGGTAAAACTTATACCATGGCAAAAGTTATAGAAAAAACCCAAATGCCAACACTTATTATGACCCATAATAAAACCTTGGCTGCACAGCTATATAGTGAATTTAAATCATTTTTCCCAAATAACCATGTAGAATATTTTATCTCTTATTATGATTATTATCAGCCTGAAGCATATATTCCTAGAACTGATTTATTTATTGAAAAAGATTCATCAATAAATGCTGAACTTGAAAGATTAAGACTTAGTGCAACGGCTTCACTTCTTAGTTTTGATGATGTAATTGTTATTGCTTCTGTTTCTGCAAATTATGGTTTAGGTAATCCAGAAGAGTATAAGGCCATGGTTCAAAGAATAGAAGTAGGGTTTGAATACTCTCAAAGAGAGTTTTTATTAAAACTTGTGGAGATGGGTTATAAAAGAAATGATTCTTTTTTTGATAGAGCAGATTTTAGGGTAAATGGAGATGTTATTGATATCTTCCCTGCTTATTATGAAGATGAATATATTAGAGTTGAATTTTTTGGTGATGAGGTTGAGTCTATTACTAAACACGAGTATTTAACCAATGAAAAAACTAAAGAGTTAGAAGAGGTAATTATCTATTCTGTAAACCCATTTGTTGTTTCAAATGATAGATTGGCAACTGCTGTTAAAAATATTGAAGAGGAACTTGATGAAAGACTTCAATTTTTTGAAAAAGAGGATAAAAGAGTAGAGTACCAAAGATTAAAACAAAGGGTAGAATTTGACCTTGAGATGATTGAAGGTACTGGAATGTGTAAGGGGATTGAAAACTACGCAAGACATTTAACTGGTCAAAAGCCAGGGGAAACGCCATACTCACTTATGAATTATTTTGAACAAATGGGAAAAGACTTTTTACTTATAGTTGATGAATCACATGTTTCTTTACCTCAATTTAGAGGAATGTATGCAGCAGATAGAAGTAGAAAAGAGGTTTTAGTTGAATATGGATTTAGATTACCAAGTGCTTTAGATAATAGACCTTTAAAATTTGATGAATTTATTAATAAAGCTCCAAACTTTTTATTTGTTAGTGCAACCCCAGCAGATTTAGAATTAGAGAAAAGTGAAGTTGTAGCAAAGCAGATTATTAGACCAACTGGACTTTTAGATCCAGTTATTGAGATAATGGATTCTGAATATCAAGTAGAAAAATTACATGATGAAATAAAAAAAGTAATTGAAAAAAATGAGAGAGTATTAGTAACTGTTCTAACAAAAAAAATGGCAGAGGAGTTAAGTTCTTATTATTCAGATTTAGGGATAAAAGTTAAATATATGCACTCTGATATTGATGCAATTGAAAGAAATCAAATTATTAGGGAATTAAGACAAGGTGAGTTCGATGTTTTAGTTGGAATAAATTTATTAAGGGAAGGTCTTGATATTCCAGAAACTTCACTTGTAGCTATTTTAGATGCAGATAAGGAAGGTTTTTTAAGAAGTAGAACATCACTTGTTCAAACAATGGGAAGGGCTGCAAGAAATCAAAATGGTAGGGTTATTTTATTTGCAAAGAAAATCACAGATTCTATGCAGTATGCAATTGATTTAACCAATGAAAGAAGAGCTATACAAGAAGCATATAATAAAGAGCATGGAATAACACCAAAAACAACAACAAGAGCATTAGATGAAAATCTAAAAATGGAACAGTACGATGATGTTGCCTGGAAGAGGGAAAAAATGAATAAAATTCCAGCAAGTGAGAGAAAGAAGATTTTAATTGAATTAAATAAAGCTATGACAAAAGCTGCTAAAGACTTAAACTTTGAAGAAGCTATTAGATTACGAGACCAGATAGAAAAAATAAAAAAAGCGTAAAGGATTAATTTGCCAAGACTTAAAAAAGCTACAAAAGAAGATATACAAGTTATAAAAGAGGCCTTTTTAGAAAATTTTAATGATGCTGTTACTGAATTAAATTATAGAAATGATTATGAGTTATTAATTGCAATTATACTTTCAGCCCAATGTACTGATAAAAGAGTAAATATAATAACTCCTGCACTTTTTGAAAAATATCCAAGTGTTTATGAATTAGCTGATGCTAATCTTGAAGATGTAAAAGAATTATTAAAAACTTGTTCTTTTTTTAACAACAAATCAAAAAATATTATCAAAATGGCTCAAAGTGTAATAGCTGATTTTGATGGAAAAATCCCCCATAATCAAAAAGAACTTATAAAACTTGCAGGAGTTGGAAATAAAACTGCAAATGTATTTATGATAGAGTTTGAGGGTGCAAATCTAATGGCAGTTGATACTCATGTTTTTAGAGTTTCTCATAGATTAGGACTTTCATATGAAAAAACAGTTGAAAAAACTGAAGCTGAGTTAGTGAAAAAATTAAAAGATGATTTACATATTTTTCATCAAGCTATGGTATTGTTTGGAAGATATACTTGTAAGGCATTAAGTCCAGAATGTGATAAATGTTTATTCCCCCATGTTTGTAAAACGCAAAAATCTTTTAAGCCTCAATAATTTTTAAATTATGATATAATGAAGAATTGATTGAAGGAGTTGTTATGGGTAAAGAAGTTATAAAAGTCAAGACCGTAACCTTGGCACAACACTTTAGAGAGGATAAAGTCAATATATCACATATTGAAAAACCCTATGGTGACCACAGTAGTCCTGTAGTTAGAATAGATAGAGTTGAATGTGGAAAAGTCACTGGTTTAATTGAAATTCCATATAGCAATATTGAAGAGGTAATTGAAGCT